>JAISGZ010000078.1 GCA_031262845.1 Propionibacteriaceae bacterium
GTGACGAACCCGGTGACCAACCCCGCCCAGCCCGCCCCGTGGCGCCTGACGACGACCCCGATTTTCTGCGCGGCTTGTAACAACGTCTAACAACTAAAGCTGTTGGGTCAGGGCTTGTACCCGATGGTCCGATCGGGCTTAAGGCCGGGGTCGAATAAGCCCGTTTAGGGCCGGGTTGTACCTTGATAACGAACGCTCCGATGGTCGGCCGAGATCATGTCCCAGTGGCATCCGGCACCGGCCATCCGGCTGAAATTTCCTCAGTAGTCCAGCTATGACGGCCCTGAGCCCAAGACAGCCAGCGCCAGTAGAAGGGACCAGCCGCAATGTCTCACTCCACTCACCTGGTCACCACCGCTCGTCCGACCGACCCTCACGCCACCTCGGACGACCACTCGCAACCAGACTGGAGAATCGTCACCGCCTCCCGCAGTGGTGACTTGGCCGAGCACTGGCGGGGGCTACCCCGAACTCGGCTGGGGCCCTCACCGCTGTGGCATCAACTGCGGCTGCGGGACGAATTCTTTGAACCCCATTGGCAAGACCTCGGCGACACGCCACCACCGGCCAACCGGACCAGCCAACACGACCCCAGCGGCACCACCCCGGCCGCTGTCAGCGCCAGTTCGTTGTGGCCGGCCGCCGACCATCGCGCCAGTCAGGTCCTGGATCGTCAAGCCGACCTGCCCGCCTCGGGCCGGGCCAACCTTGAACTCAACGAGGCCGAGTTGCCACCGGTCCGGCCTCATCCTCGGCTGGGCATCAAGCCCCAACCAACGGCCGCCAGCCCAACCCGGCCACGGTCGGCCGGCACCAGCTCACCGGTCAGTCCGACCACCGTTCGACCACCGTCGATCGGCGGCCTGACACCGGTCAAGCTCATCAGTGTCGGTCCCTTCGCCGACACCTTCCTCTACGTCTCCGGCCAATCCCGGTTGCCAGTCGCGGTCAAAGTCTGGCGCTCCCCGCTGGATAGCCAGCAAGCCCAAAGCTTCGCCGTCTCCGGGTCGATCGCGGCCTCACTACACCACCCGCAAATCGTCCGGCTGTTCACAACCGGACAAACCGATGACGGCCGTCACTACGCCGAGATGGCCTACTACCCCCATGGTTCGCTCGACCGCATCACCGCCCGTGGTCCGCAGCCGGCTTTCAACGTCATCCGGGTTGGCCTGTCACTGGCCAACGCCCTCGGGCAAGCTCATCAAGCCCACCTCCTCCACGGCAATATCAAACCAACCAACGTCTTGTTAGACCAGGATTGGCAACCGGTCCTGACCGATTTCGGGATCGCCCACCCGATCATCGCGCCCTCCTCGACACCATCACCGACCGACGGTGATTCGCCCTACCTGTCGTGGAGCCCGCCGGAAGCCATCGGCCAACCAACCTGGGACGAGCGCTCGGACATCTACTCCCTGGCCGCCACACTGTGGCACCTGTTGGCAGGCCGTCCACCCTTCGTCGAACCCGCCGGTGACAACTCAGCCGCCGCTGTCAGTTATCGCATTACCCATCAGAGTGTCAGCTCGCTCAGCCACCTCAATTTGCCCAGTGGCTTGGAGGATCTCCTGCACCGGTCGTTGGCCAAGAATTCCGACCAACGACCGACCGGGGCGGCCGATTTCAGCCGTCAGCTCAATGAGATTTTGCGCCGTATGTTGGGTTGACTAGGTTATTTGGTAACCGCTGCGGCTGTATCGCCGACGTCGCGAAGGTGAAGGCACCGTCATTCTCGGTACGACCGTGTACCTACTCTCGGCTCGACTACACTGGCGCCGTGTCTGACGGATTAATCGCCCCCCCATCCCTGGCAGCGGACACGCTGCGTATCATCCCGCTCGGCGGTCTGGGCGATGTCGGTCGCAATATGACCGTTTTCGAGATCAACGGTGAGTTGCTCATCGTCGACGCCGGGGTCCTCTTCCCCGAGGAACGCCATCCCGGAGTCGACCTGATTTTGCCGGGCTTCGACGCCATCGCAGACCGGCTGGACGACGTCGTCGGCCTGGTTCTGACTCACGGCCACGAAGATCACATCGGGGCGGTGCCGTATCTACTGCGCCAACGGGGCGACATTCCGGTCTTCGGCTCGCGCCTGACGCTGGCGCTGTTGAAAGCCAAATTCCGCGAACACCGTCTGCGCCAAGTCGACTGCCGGACCGTGGCCGAGGGCGACAAGATGACGATCGGCCAGCAGTTCGCAGTCGAATTCGTGGCCGTCAACCACTCGATTCCCGATGCGCTGGCGGTTCATCTGAGTACCGCCGGCGGCACGGTCTTACACACCGGCGATTTCAAAATGGACCAGTTGCCGTTGGATGGCCGAATCACCGATCTCAGGTCGTTCGCCCGCTTTGGTGAAGCCGGCGTCGACATCCTCATGGCCGACTCGACGAACGCCGAAGTACCGGGCTTCACGACCGGTGAACTAGAGGTCGAACCGGCGATCCAGCGCGTTTTCGACACCTCCGACCACAAGATCGTGGTGGCTTGTTTCGCCTCTCACGTCCACCGGGTCCAGCAGATCATCCACCAGGCCCAACAACATGACCGCAAGGTCGTTTACGTTGGCCGGTCGATGGTTCGGAATATGGCTGTGGCCCGTGACTTGGGCTTTCTCCAGGTGCCCGGGGATTTGCTGATCGAGTTGAAAGACCTCGACCACTACCCCGACCACCGGGCTGTCATCATCTCGACCGGTTCCCAAGGCGAACCGCTGTCGGCCCTGGCCCGAATGGCCAGCGGTATCCACCCCAATGTCGGTATCAACCCCGGCGACACCGTTTTGTTGGCCAGTTCGCTGGTGCCGGGCAATGAGAACGCGGTTTTCCGGGTCATCAACGACCTGTCCAAGCTCGGAGCCCGAGTCGTCCACAAGGGCAACGCCATGGTCCACGTCTCGGGTCACGCGGCGGCCGGCGAATTGCTCTACCTCTACAACATCGTTCAGCCGCGTTATGCCTTGCCCGTCCACGGTGAAGCCCGACATCTAATCGCCAACGCCCAATTGGCGATCAAAACCGGGGTCCCCCACGATCAGGCCATCGTGGCCCTCGACGGCACCGTCATCGACTTGCACAACCACGTCGCCCGCCCGGTCGGCCAGATCGACGCCGGTTACATCTTCGTCGACGGCATGTCGGTCGGCGATCTGTCCCAGGAGTCCCTCAACGACCGCCGTATCCTCGGCTCCGACGGCTTCATCACCATTGTGGCGGTCATCGACAAGCAACAACGTCAGTTGACCAAGTTGGATTTGTACGCCCGCGGCTTCGTCGACGATTCCGATTCGGCCTTCGAACCAGTCCGACCTCAGGTTGAAAGCAATCTGGCTCAGGCGCTGGCCGATGGTGAAACCGATCAATACGCGCTGCAGCAGTTGATTCGTCGGACCGTCGGCCGCTGGGTTTCGAACACGCTCAAGGGCCGGCCCATGATCGTCCCCGTCGTCGTGGCAACGTAGAGCGCGACCTGACACGAGGCTCGACAGAGCATTGCTCAGCGCCTGGGTCAGCAGGCTGACCGATGATCGTGCCCGTCGTCGTGGCAACCTAGTGAGCAACAGAACACTGACCAGCGCACAGGTCAGAAGGCCGACCAGTCGGCGTGGTCAAAAACCGGCCGACTAATCTGGTCTTATGTCTGACTTAGTGCTGGCCACCCAGTGGTTGGTGTACCTCAATCAGGCCCGCTGGTTCCAAGCCAAAGGCCAAGTTCAAACGGTTCCCCAACTGTCCCCTCGGCCGTGGCTGATTCAGAGCCCGGCCGGTTGGGTGCGGTCCGAAGTGGCCACCGTCGAACTTCACAATCCGGGGCTGTTGCCACCCCCACCGCCGCAGCTCTATCACTTGTTGGTCGGCTATCTCCCGGCTGGCACGGCCGAGCCGGCGGCTCTGGTCTGTCAAATCGACTTACCCGACTTCGGTCGGGCTGATGTCGTCGATGCCCCCAAGTCACCCCAGGCTCAGCGGCTGATTCTCGACGGCTTGATCGCCAGTCCCCAGGTTCACTGGCTGAAACCGCCCCCCGACCGGGAGCAACCGATTCACTTGTTCACCGGCGAACAGTCGAACACCAACTTGATGGTTGGCCAGTCAACGATCATCAAGTTGTTTCGCCGTCTCAACCCGGGCCCGTCGATCGAAGCCGAAATCCTGTCCGCCCTCAATGACTCCGGTGTCACACCCCAGTTGGACGGCTGGTGGCGGGACGTCGAATTGGACCTCGATCTCGGTTTGATCATGGCTTTCATCCCTCAGGCCGAAGACGGTTGGGCTTGGGCCACGGGTACCTGTCACGACCAGCCGGTCGCTGTCGAGGCTTGGACCGGCCTCGGACAGACCCTGAAACAGGTTCACGACTGGTTGGCGGCGGACTTTCCCACCGACACCGTCAGCGGCGCCGTCATCCGGCAACGACTGTCCGATCGGCTCCACCAGACCAGCGCTCAGGTGCCGGCCCTGAAGCCGTGGCAACCGGCGCTGGCCAGTCTGATCAACCGGATCGGTGATGAACCGGTCCCGGTGCAGCGGATTCACGGTGATTTTCACCTCGGCCAAACTCTCATCAGTCCGGCCGGCTGGACGATCATCGACTTCGAAGGCGAGCCGCTGAAACCGCTGG
>JAISGZ010000102.1 GCA_031262845.1 Propionibacteriaceae bacterium
CCTGCTGGATCACCGGATTCGGGAAGTCCATCGACTCGAGCACGATCGGGTTGGCCGGATCACACAGGGTTTCACCGGTCGTGGTGTCTTTCAAACCCATGACGGCGCAGATCATGCCAGCCCCCATGGTGTCGATTTCCTCACGCTTGTTGGCGTGCATCTGGTAAATCTTGCCGATGCGCTCTTTGCGATCCTTGGTCGCGTTGAGCACCTGCTGGCCGGATTTCAAAACGCCGGAGTAAACCCGGATGTAGGTCAGCCGCCCCAGGTGGGGATCAGCTGCGATCTTGAAGGCCAGAATCGCCAGCGGATCGTCATTCGACGAATGCCGTTCCAGAACCACTTCTTCGTGACCGGGCTTGAAACCTTCGATGGCCGGGATATCGAGCGGCGACGGCAGGTAATCGTTGATGGCGTCGAGCAAGGGCTGAACCCCCTTGTTCTTGAACGAGGTTCCGCAAACGACGACGTTGCCGGTATTCGCCAGCACCGCCCGACGGAGGGCAGCCTTGATCTCGGCTTCGGTGAATTCTTCGCCCGAATCCTCGCGTTCCAGCCACAGTTCGCCGAACTCTTCATCAGCGTCGGCCAGCGCGTGAATCAGCTCTTCTCGGGCGGCAGTCGCCTGGTCGACCATGTCAGCCGGGATGTCCTCGACCTCGTAGTCTTCGCCGATCTTGGTTTCACCACGCCAGGTCAGAGCCCGCATCCGGACCAAATCGACCACCCCGAGGAAGTCGGCTTCGGCCCCGATCGGCAGCTGAATCACCAACGGGTTGGCGTTCAGGCGCTCCCGGATCGACTTGACACAGTGATCGAACGAGGCACCAGTCCGGTCGAGCTTGTTGACGTAGCAAATCCGCGGCACCTTGTAACGGCTGGCCTGGCGCCAAACGGTCATCGACTGGGGCTCGACGCCAGCTACCCCGTCAAAGACCGCCACCGCGCCGTCGAGCACCCGCAAACTGCGCTCGACCTCGATCGTGAAGTCGACGTGGCCGGGCGTGTCGATGATGTTGATTTGGTGACCGTTCCAGAAGCAGGTGGTCGCGGCCGAGGTGATCGTGATGCCGCGTTCCTGTTCCTGCTCCATCCAGTCCATCGTGGCGGCGCCGTCGTGAACCTCACCGATCTTGTAGTTGATCCCGGTGTAGAACAGAATCCGCTCGGTGGTCGTTGTCTTACCGGCATCAATATGCGCCATGATGCCGATATTGCGCACCTGCGACAGGTCTGTCATGAGGTCATTGGTGGCCACAGTGAATCCTTAATCAATATCCGAATGTTGTTGCCGCTCAGCGTTATCAGCCTGGCCGAACGACTGCTGCCCACACAGCCACGCCCCCGGTTCACTCCGGTGGAATGGGCCGAGGGCGCCGTTAGCGTTATCTCCCTAAGAGGGCGACGATCACCAGCGGTAATGAGCAAAGGCGCGGTTGGCTTCAGCCATCTTGTGGGTGTCTTCGCGCCGCTTGACCGAAGCCCCCAGGCCATTGGCGGCGTCGAGAATCTCGTTCCGCAAGCGCTCCGCCATCGTCTTTTCCCGACGGGCCCGGGAGAAAGCCACCAACCAGCGCATGGCCAGAGTATTAGCCCGAGCCGGCTTGACTTCAACCGGAACCTGGTAAGTCGCACCGCCGACCCGACGGGACTTAACCTCAATCCCCGGCCGGACGTTGTCGAGCGCCCGCTTCAGTGTCTGCACCGGATCCGCCCCACCGGTCTTCTCCCGGGTACCTTCAAGAGCGCTGTAGACGATGTTCTGAGCCACCGTCTTCTTGCCGTTGAGGAGGATCTTCGAGACTAATTGCGACACCAGCGGCGATCCATAAACTGGATCGACGACCACGGGCCGCTTGGGGGCGGGGCCCTTCCTAGGCATTACTTCTCCTTCTTCGCGCCGTAACGGCTGCGAGCCTGTTTGCGGCCCTTGACAGCTTGCGTGTCCAAGGCACCGCGAATGATCTTGTAGCGCACCCCAGGCAGGTCCTTCACACGGCCGCCGCGGACCAGCACCATCGAGTGCTCCTGCAGGTTATGGCCCACTCCAGGGATATAAGCCGTCACCTCAACCGAACTCGACAAGCGCACACGAGCCACCTTACGGAGGGCGGAGTTGGGCTTCTTCGGCGTTGTCGTATAAACCCGGGTGCAAACACCCCGTCGCTGGGGCGAGCCCTTCAGGGCTGGGGTCTTGGTCTTGCTGACCTTGTCCTGGCGGCCCTTACGGACCAACTGCTGAATCGTGGGCACCTGGCAGTTCTCTCTTCACGTTAAGTAAGGATTGCTCGGACAGCCGCCACCACACGGAATACGTCGAAACCGACCGGGCGCAGCAATGACCGGACCCGGTCTAGCCGAGCCAAGGGCAAAGACTAGTCGACTGACCGGCCGCGGTCAAAACCGGCATCCGGTCAGCGGTCTGGTGAGTTTTTATCAGATCGGTTCAAACGGTCGAGATCCGGCTGTTGTCAGCCTCAGATCTGGTCTGCCCAGGTAACATCGCCGGCTCTGATCGACTAGCGCCGACTAATCACGTTGGTAAACGTCGCGGCTATAAACCCGATCGGCCACGGCGGCCAAATCCGGTGACCAGCGGTTGGCCACGATGACATCAGCCTGGGCCGTGAACTGATCAAAGTCGTGGACCACGGTGGCGCCGAACAAGCTGTCGACCGTCGGGTCGAGCGTCGGTTCGTAAACGATCAGATCGACGCCCTCCCGGCGCAGCCGCTGCATCACACCCTGGACGCTTGAGGAGCGGAAGTTATCGGACCCGGTTTTCATGATCAAACGGTAGATACCGACCGTCCGGGGTTGCCGGCGCATGATGTCGGCGGCCATGAAACCCATCCGGGTCTCATTGGCCTGGACAATCGCCGAGATCAGATTCTGCGGCACCACGCCGTAGTCCGCCAGCAATTGCCGGGAGTCCTTGGGCAGGCAATAGCCGCCGTAGCCGAAGGAAGGGTTGTTGTAGTGAGCGCCGATCCTGGGGTCGAGGCTGACGCCGTCGATGATGTCGCGGGCGCTGAGATCGTGGAGGGCGGCGTAGGTGTCGAGTTCGTTGAAGTAGGCCACCCGCAACGCCAGATAGGTGTTGGCGAACAACTTGATGGCTTCGGCTTCGGTCGGGCCGGTCAACAGCACCGGCACGTCGGGCTCGGCCGCCCCGGCCACCAGCAGATCGGCGAACCGGCGGCCGGATTCCGTCCGGTCGCCAACCACGATCCGGGACGGCCGCAGATTGTCGGCCAAAGCCTTTGATTCGCGCAAGAACTCGGGCGAGAACAGAATCGTCGCCGCCGGGTGACTGCGCTGCAAGCGGGCCGTGAAACCGACCGGCACGGTTGATTTGATGACGACGACCGTGTCGGGGTTGAGGGCCAGAACCTGTTCCAGCACCGTCTCAACCGAAGTGGTGTCGAAGAAGTGGGTTTTCTCGTCGTAATCGGTGGGCGTGGCGATGATGACGAAATCCGCTGCCTCGACGGCCGCCGCCAAGTCGTCGGTGGCCGTCAGGTCCAACGTCGTCTGGCGCAGGAAGCCCGGTAAATCGGCGTCGTCGATCGGTGATTCCCGGCGGTTGACCTGGGCCACCTTGACCGGGTTGATATCGACCGCGACCACCCGATTGTGCTGGGCCAAGACGGCCGCCAGGGACAAACCGACGTAGCCCAGACCAATGACAGCGATTTTCACAAGCTCTCCTGACTTCGCCATCGACCCGAGCCCAGGCCGATCGGACAGCAGCAATCGTGCCTCTCAGTGACCGGAAACCTCAGCCGCCGGTCACTGGTTAACGGACGAATCGGCGTCAGAGATTGTAATCCTGAAGCGGAATCACCGCTCCATTACCGAAGCCGTAGTCGTAGGCGTCATAGGTCATCTGATAGGCCTTGGCCTTGGCTTCGCTGGTCGGTTCGACCCGGATGTTGCGATAGCGCTCCAAGCCCGTCCCAGCCGGGATCAACTTACCGAGGATGACGTTCTCCTTGAGGCCAACCAGGGAATCCGACCGGCCTTGAATGGCGGCGTCGGTCAGAACCTTGGTCGTCTCCTGGAAGCTGGCCGCCGACAACCACGAATCGGTCGCCAACGAGGCTTTGGTGATACCCATGAGGACGGGGCGGCCTTGAGCCGGCGAACCGCCGTCAACGACCACCTGCCGGTTCTGAGCCTCGAAGGTCGGCCGGTCGACCAACTCACCCGGCAGCAAAGTCGTGTCGCCGGATTCGATGACCGTGACCCGACGCAACATCTGCCGGATGATGATCTCGATGTGCTTGTCGTGGATCGGCGCGCCCTGAGTCCGGTAGACCTGCTGGACTTCATCAACCAAGTGCTCTTGGCAGGCCCGCACACCCCGCACCCGGAGAACATCCTGGGGATCGAGGGTGCCGGCCGTCAGTTGCTGGCCGGCTTCGACGTGCTGACCGTCGGTGATCTGATGGAAGTTGTGGTCGGCGTCCTCCCACTCCAGACGAGCCCGTCGCGGCACCTGATAGGCCAGGTCCTCGCCACCGTCATCGCGCACGATGATGATCTTGCGCGACCGATCGGTCTCGTCGAACCGGACCCGGCCGGCGGCGTCGGCGATCGGCGCCTTGCCCTTGGGCGTCCGAGCTTCAAACAATTCGACCACCCGGGGCAGGCCCTGGGTGATGTCGTCGCCGGCCACACCACCGGTGTGGAAGGTCCGCATCGTCAGCTGGGTGCCGGGCTCACCAATCGACTGAGCGGCGATGATACCGACGGCCTCACCGACATCGACCAACTTGCCGGTCGCCAAGGACCGGCCGTAGCACTTGGCGCAGGCACCCTGAGCCGCCTCACAGGTCAAGACTGAACGGACCTTGACTTCCGTCACCCCGCCGTTGACCAACTGTTGGATGTTGTGATCGCCCAAATCTTGACCGGCCGCCAGCAAGAGCTGGCCTTCGGCGTCGGTCACGTCGGCTGCCAAGGTGCGGGCGTAAACCGTCGCTTCGACATCGTCGAGCGCCTGCAACTGACCATTGACTTCAGCCGCGATCGTCTTGGTTAAGCCACGTTCGGTCTGGCAGTCCTCTTCCCGGACGATGACGTCCTGGCTGACATCGACCAGCCGCCGGGTCAGATAACCCGAGTCGGCGGTCCGCAGCGCCGTATCGGCCTGACCTTTACGACCACCGTGGGTCGAGATGAAGTACTCCAGGACCGACAGGCCCTCACGGAAGTTCGACTTGATCGGCCGGGCGATGATCTCACCCTTGGGGTTGGCCACCAGGCCCCGCATAGCGGCGATCTGACGCATTTGGGTCATATTGCCGCGGGCACCCGAGTGAACCATCATGTAAATCGGGTTGTCACGGGTGAAGTTGGCTTCCATGGCCGCCGTCAATTCGGCTGTCGCGTCGGTCCAAATCTGGATCAACTCTTGGCGCCGCTCGTCCTCGGTCACCTGACCGCGCTCGTAGAGCTTGTCGATCTTGGCCGCCTTGGTGTCGTAGCGAGCCAAGATTTCCGGCTTGCTGGGCGGCGTTTGGACATCAGAAATCGAGACCGTGACACCGGACCGGGTGGCCCAACGGACGCCCAAGTCCTTGAGGGCATCCAAACAGGTCGCCACCTCAACCTTGGAATACCGTTCCGCCAAGTCGTTGACGATCTGGCCGGACCGTTTCTTACCGATCACCTGGTTGACGTAGGGGTAATCATTGGGCAGCGCCTGATTGAACAGGGCCCGGCCCAGCGTCGTCGTCAGAATGAACGAACCATCGGCGCGGGGAGTGACTCCCACCGGCGGGTTGACACTGCCGTCGAACCGCAGCTTGATCAACGAACCGATCTTGATCTCCTGGTGATCAAAGGCCATCAGAGCCTCGGCCACCGACGCGAAGGCCCGGCCTTCGCCGATTTCGCCCTCCCGCTCCAGAGTCAAGAAGTAGTGGCCGATGACCATGTCCTGGTTCGGCATCGTGACCGGCCGGCCGTCCGCCGGCTTGAGGATGTTGTTGGTCGACAACATCAAGATTCTGGCCTCGGCCTGAGCTTCGGACGACAGCGGCAGGTGAACAGCCATCTGGTCACCGTCGAAGTCGGCGTTGAAGGCCGTGCAGACCAGCGGGTGAAGCTGAATCGCTTTACCCTCGATCAGTTGCGGCTCGAAGGCCTGAATACCCAGCCGGTGCAGGGTTGGGGCCCGGTTGAGGAGGACCGGATGTTCGGCGATGACCTCTTCCAGGACGTCCCAGACAATCGGATGTTGACGCTCGACCATCCGCTTGGCGGATTTGATGTTCTGAGCGTGATTGTGGTCGTCGAGCCGCTTCATGACGAAAGGCTTGAACAACTCCAAGGCCATCGTCTTGGGCAAGCCACACTGGTGGAGCTTGAGCTGCGGGCCAACCACGATGACCGAGCGGCCGGAATAATCGACACGCTTACCCAGCAGGTTCTGGCGGAACCGGCCCTGCTTGCCTTTGAGCATGTCGGAAATCGACTTCAGCGGCCGGTTGCCGGGACCCGTAACCGGGCGGCCACGACGGCCGTTGTCGAACAGCGAGTCGACGGCCTCTTGGAGCATCCGCTTCTCGTTGTTAACGATGATCTCGGGGGCGCCCAGATCAAGCAGCCTTTTTAGGCGGTTGTTCCGGTTGATCACCCGGCGATACAGATCGTTGAGGTCGGAGGTAGCGAAACGGCCACCGTCCAGCTGAACCATCGGCCGCAAATCCGGCGGGATGACCGGGACCGCATCCAACACCATCCCGAGCGGTGAATTGGCCGTCTTGATGAAAGCCGTCACGACCTTGAGCCGCTTCAGGGCCCGGGTTTTGCGCTGACCTTTGCCGGTCTTGACGACCTCACGCAGCTTGTCGGCCTCAGCTTCGAGATCGAAGCTGGCCAAGCGGGATTTGATGGCTTCGGCGCCCATCGAACCGGTGAAGTACTTGCCGTAGCGGGTCTTCATCTCCCGGTAGAGGATTTCGTCACCTTCCAGGTCCTGGACCTTGAGCGACGTGAACCGGTCCCAGATCGCCTGCAAGCGGTCGAGTTCCCGCTGCGACCGATCGCGCAGAATTTTCATCTCCCGCTCGGAGACTTCCCGCACCTTCTTCTTGACGGCGCTGTCGGCCCCCTCTTCTTCGAGCTGGGCCAGGTCCTCTTCCAACTTAGCCAAGCGGCCGTTGATTTCGACGTCACGCCGGTTTTCGGCCTGCTTGCGTTCGGTCGCCATCTTGGCTTCCAAACTCGGCAAATCCCGGTGCCGCGCATCCTCATCGACCGAGGTGATCATGTAGGCGGCGAAGTAGATGACTTTTTCCAAGTCTTTGGGGGCGATGTCGAGCAGATAACCCAGCCGTGAGGGCACCCCTTTGAAATACCAAATGTGGGTCA
>JAISGZ010000162.1 GCA_031262845.1 Propionibacteriaceae bacterium
GTCCTCGGTGTCACTTTGCCGCTGGTTTCCTACGGTGGCTCCAGCATGCTGGCGACCATGTTGGCCCTCGGACTCTTACTCGGCGCCGCCCGCCGGGAACCGGCCGCCCAAGCCCTGGCCAACGAACCGGCGGCGCCGGGTGACCGCATCATCTCGGTCTTTTCCCGGAGGCAGCGGTGACGGTCGACCTGGCCCAGCCGGTTGAACCGCTCGACCGCCTCGGCCCGGTTCATTTCATCGCCATCGGCGGTGCCGGGATGTCGGGCATCGCCCGGCTCTACCTCGATCGCGGCCTGACGGTCAGCGGTTCAGACCAGTCCGACTCCGACGAACTACGGGCCTTGGCGGCCGCCGGGGCGCGGGTCTGGGTCGGCCACGAAGCCGCCCGCCTGGGTCCCGTCGAAACCGCTGTCGTGTCCTCGGCTATCCGTTCTGACAACGTCGAATACGAGGCTTTGCGCGATCGGGGAGTACGCCTGTGGCATCGCAGTACGGCCTTGGCGGCGCTCATGCTGGGTCGCACCGGGGTGGCCGTGGCCGGTACCCACGGTAAGACGACCACCACCGGCATGATCGTCACGGCCTTGACCGGCCTGGGGCGTGACCCGGGCTACGTCATCGGCTCCACCCTGGCCACCAGCGGCCAGGCGGCGGCGCTCGGCACTGGACCGGAGTTCGTCGTTGAGGCCGACGAGTCGGACGGCAGTTTCGTCAACTACCCGGCCCAGCTGGCGGTCATCACGAATATCGACCAGGCTGGTGATCACCTCGATCATTGGCGGACCGCCGAGGCTTACCAGGCCGGGTTCGCCGAGTTCGCCCGGGGCCCCCAAGTCGAACAGGTCGTCATCTCGGCCGATGATCCGGGAGCGGCTGGGTTGCTGGCCGACTTGCGGGCCGAAGGCCGATCGGTCACCAGCTTCGGCTTCAGTCCGACGGCCGATGTCCGGCTGACCGAACCGGTCTTGAATGGACTCCACCCGACCGCCCAGTTGCAGCTGCCAGGTGCGGCCGCCAGTTGGCCGCTGCGGCTGTCGGTGCCGGGGAAACACAATCTGCTCAACGCCGCCGCCGCCGTGGCCGCCGGTCTGGCCCTGGGGGCTGAGCCGTCCGACCTGGTGTCGACCCTGGCCGATTTCCGGGGGACTGCCCGCCGGTTCGAGTTCAAGGGCGAGATCGACGGCATCACCGTGGTCGACGATTACGCCCACCATCCGACCGAGATCGCCGCCACTGTGGCCGCCGCCCGGACGGTCGCCGATGGCCGCCGGCTGGTGGCGGCTTTCCAACCCCACCTGTTCTCCCGCACCCGAGACCTGGCCGATCAGTTGGGAGCCAGCCTGGCAGCCGTTGATGCCTTGGTCGTGACCGATATCTACCCGGCCCGGGAAGCGCCTTTACCCGGTGTCACGGGCCAACTGGTGGCCCAGGCCGCCGACCGCCATGGCCTTTCCGCGATCTATCAGCCGCAGCTGTCCGAAGTGGCGGCGACCTTGCGCCAACTGGTCCAGCCCGGTGATCTGGTTCTGACCCTGGGGGCCGGTTCGATTACGACCGTCGGGCCGGCGCTGCTGATGGCGCTGGGGGCGGCGTGAGCCCGGAGGCGGCCGCGGTCAGCGATGTCCGGCCGCGGTTGCAGCGCCGCCGTCGTCAAACCCGGCGCCAGCGGGCCAAATTGGCCGGTCTGGTGGCAGCGATCGTGGCGCTGCTGGTGGCAGCGATCTGGTTGGCCGTTTTCTCACCGGTTTTCGCCGCCGACCGGGTCGAAGTCAGTGGGGTCCACCAGTTGACGGTCGAGGAGGTCACGACGGCCGCCGCCGTGCCCCTGGGAGAGCCGCTGCTGCGACTCGACGTCGACGCTATTCACGACCGGGTCGCCGCCCTGGCCCCGGTCGACCAGGTCACGGTCAGCCGCCGCTGGTCGGGGGTAGTCGCCATCGCCGTGGTCGAACGAACCCCGGTTTATGGCCTGGTCAGCCCGAACGGGATCAGCTTGGTCGACCGCTCGGGGCTGATCTACTACGACGTCGCCGAGCCGCCGGTCGGACTCTTGCTCGTGACGATGCCGGAGCCGACCGACCGGCTGCGAGCTGACACGGCCACCGTCGTGGCCGCCTGGCCGGAAAGCTTGCGGGTGGCCGTGGCCCAGTTGACCGTCACCTCAAGTGACCACATCGAACTGACCTTGATCACCGGCGCGACCGTCTTCTGGGGCAGTGCCGACCAATCGGACCTCAAGGCTGAGGTGGCGGCGACACTGGTGGCGACCGTGCCCGCCAGCTACTACGACGTCAGCGCCCCGGCCTTCCCCGCCACCCGGCCGTAGACCTGTCGGCAGAGTCTCTAGTTGGGGTCGAGATTACGGCCAGTCGCACGGCGCGTCATGGCACCGCCGGAAGCCATCTCGTAGCCTAACCCGTGAAGTGCAGGGACCTGGGTCAACACCGGTGAGGGGCGCCACTGGGGCGCGGCTATGGAGTTGAATCAGATCCCTTGAAAGAAGCCGGACGACACACGATCGAGGTTCACGTGGCCAGCGCATCGCAGAATTACCTTGCCGTTATCAAAGTGGTTGGCGTGGGCGGCGGTGGCGTCAATGCGGTCAACCGCATGATCGAGGCCGAACTGCGCGGCGTTGAGTTCATCGCCGTCAACACCGATGCCCAAGCCCTGTTGATGAGCGACGCCGACGTCAAACTCGACATCGGCCGCAACCTGACCCGGGGTCTGGGCGCTGGGGCTGATCCCGACAAGGGCAAGCAAGCCGCCGAAGACCACGCCGATGAGATCGAAGAGGTCCTCAAAGGGTCCGACATGGTCTTCGTCACGGCCGGCGAGGGTGGTGGCACCGGCACCGGTGGCGCCCCAGTGGTGGCCCGGATCGCCCGCTCACTCGGCGCCCTGACAATTGGCGTCGTCACCCGGCCCTTCAGCTTCGAAGGCTCACGGCGGAAGAACCAAGCCGAAAACGGCATCATGGCCTTGCGCGACGAAGTCGACACGCTGATCGTGATTCCGAACGACAAACTGCTGGAGATGACCGACCATCAGGTGTCGATCCTCGACGCCTTCCGCCAAGCCGACCAGGTGCTCATGCAGGGCGTCCAAGGCATCTCCGATCTCATCACCACGCCGGGCCTGATCAACGTGGACTTCGCTGACGTCAAAGCAGTTATGCAGAACACCGGCTCGGCTCTCATGGGTATCGGCTCGGCCCGGGGCGAGAACCGGGCCCAGGTAGCGGCCCAAATGGCCGTCTCGTCGCCCTTGCTGGAGTCGAGTATCGACGGCGCCCGCGGCGTCTTGCTGTCGATCACGGG
>JAISGZ010000079.1 GCA_031262845.1 Propionibacteriaceae bacterium
GCAGTGACCGGGCCAGCGAATCACGAACGGCTTGGTCGTCGTCGACCACGAGAATCTGCATAGGCCAACTCTGCCACACCGGCTGCCGTTAGGCTGAGAACATGGCTGCTCCCGAAACCTACGCCCGGATTGATCTCGGGGCCCTCGGGCGCAACCTCCAGGCGATCCGCCGCCACGTCACGACAACGCCCAACACGCCAACCACCAGCATCCGCCCAACCACCCCACGGGACCGGGCCGAGCGGCTAGTTCTCTTGCCCGTCAAAGCCAACGCCTACGGCCACGGTCTGTCCTTGGTCGCTCGGGCCGTCCAGGAACACCGCTGGGCCGATTGGCTCGGCGTCGCCAGCGTCGACGAAGGCCTGGCCCTGCGCCAAGCCGGCGTCACACTGCCGATTCTCAAATTGTCGGGCGCCCCGGCCGATCAGGTCGAAACAGCGATTGACTACGACCTGCGCTTGACGATCGTCGATCAAGCTGGGGCCGCCGTCGCCCAACAGGCCGCCCAACGGCTCGGCACGATCGCCCCGGTCCACCTGAAAATTGACACGGGTATGCGCCGGATCGGCGTCGAACCGGCCACCGCGACCGACCTGGCGAGCTTCATCGAGGCCCAACCCAACCTCGAATTAGAAGGTGTCTTTACGCACCTGGCAACCGCCGACGACCCGGCCGAAGACGACTTCACGACCCTCCAGCTGACCCGTTTCACGACCACCGTGGAGGCCATCGAGGATCGCTTAGCCCGGCGTCTGCCACTGGTTCACGCGGCCAATTCGGGCGCCGTCCTGGCCCACCCCAACGCCTGGTTCGATCTCGTCCGGCCTGGCATCCTCAGTTACGGCTACTACCCCAGCCCCGTCGTCGCCCAGACCGTGACGGTCGAACCGGTGCTGAGCTGGGTCAGCCACCTGTCGTTCGTCAAACCGGTCGCCGCCGGCGAAACCGTCAGTTACGGCCGGACCTGGACGGCACCCCGTGACACGATCATCGGCACGGTCCCGGTCGGCTACGGTGACGGCTACTCCCGGACCTGGTCAAACCGGGTTGAGGTGATCGTGGCCGGTGCCCGGCGACGGCAAGTCGGCCGGATTTGTATGGACCAGCTGATGGTCGATCTGGGTCCGGACAGCACCCTGAAGCCCGGCCAACCCGTGACCCTGATCGGCCGGGAGGGGTTGGCGGCGATCGGAGCCGACGACTTGGCGGCCATCTCTGGCACGATTTCGTACGAAGTTTTAACCGGTCTCGGGGCTCGTGTCCCACGGGTCATGTTCCCAAGCCAGTCCCAATAACTGAGCGCCCGTGCAACCCGGGAGGGCGAATTCGTGGCCCACGACTTCCCCGGCTGCGGTACGCTCCCAAGCCGGAAGGGGGGACGTTCATGGTGCGAACAAGCCAAGCCACGACCGCTCAAGATGGTAAGAGGCGGTTGGTGATCGTCGAGTCGCCGACCAAGGCGGCCAAGATCGCGTCCTATCTCGGGCCCGGGTATGAGGTCGAGTCGAGCCGTGGTCACGTCCGCGATCTGCCACGGGCGGCGGCCGACGTGCCGGCCAAATATAAAGGTGAGAAGTGGGCTCGGACCGGCGTCAACGTCGACAAGGATTTCGAACCGCTCTACGTCGTCTCGACGGATAAGAAATCAACCTTGCGGACCCTCAAGGAAAAGCTCAAAGAGGCCGATGAACTCCTACTGGCCACCGACGGTGACCGCGAAGGTGAGGCCATCGCTTGGCATCTGCTCCAGGAGCTGAAGCCGAAGGTGCCGGCCAAGCGCATGGTGTTCCACGAGATCACACCCCAGGCGATCCGCGAAGCCGTCACCCACCCACGCGAACTCGACACCGACCTGGTCGACGCCCAGGAAACCCGCCGCATCCTCGACCGGCTCTATGGCTACGAGGTCTCCCCGGTGTTGTGGAAGAAAGTCCAACCGCGCTTGTCAGCCGGCCGCGTCCAATCGGTTGCCACGCGGTTGATCGTGGATCGGGAACGGGAACGGATGCGGTTCATCCCGGCCAGTTACTGGGATATCACCGCTCAACTGGAGGCCGGCGCCGAAGCTCAGCCACCGGTCTTCAAAGCCCGGTTGGCGACTGTGGCCGGCCGCCGCTTGGCCCAGGGCCGGGACTTCGACGCCAACGGCCAGTTGAAGTCCGGCTTGCTCGTATTGACCGAGGTCGGGGCGGAAAGCCTGGCCGACCGGTTACGCGGCGCGACCTACCAAGTCAGCCAGGTCGACGCCAAGCCGTACACCCGGCGGCCCTACGCACCCTTCCGGACCACGACCCTGCAACAGGAGGCTGGTCGCAAACTCGGCTTTACCGCCCAGCGGACCATGTCGGTCGCCCAGGAACTCTACGAAGCCGGTTTGATCACCTATATGCGGACCGACTCGGTGACGCTCTCCGACCAAGCCATCAACGCTTCCCGGGACCAAGTCCGGGATTTGTTCGGCGACGATTACCTGCCACCGAAGCCGCGCCTGTACGACTCCAAGGTCAAGAACGCCCAGGAGGCCCACGAGGCGATTCGCCCGGCTGGCGAGCGTTTCACGACCCCCGCCATGAGCGGTCTGGTCGGTGACCAGCGGCGGTTGTACGAGTTGATCTGGATGCGGACCGTGGCCTCCCAGATGAAAGACGCTCAAGGCCAGACCGTGACCGCCCAGATTCAGGCCCAGTGGACCGAAGCGGTCGAACTCGACGGCGACTCGGTGACGGCGGCCGGTCTCAGCGCGGCTGGCCGGACGATTAGTTTCCTCGGCTTCCTCAAGGCCTACGTCGAGTCGCACGACGACCCCGACGCGATCGATGACGACGCCCAAGCCCGGCTACCGCAGTTGGCGGCCGGACAGGCGGTCAGCGCCCAGTCGATCAGTGCCGACGGTCACGAAACCCGGCCCCCGGCCCGCTACACCGAACCCAGTTTGGTGGCCAAACTCGAAGAGCTGGAGATTGGCCGGCCCTCGACCTACGCCACCATCATCCGCACCATTACAGCCCGTGACTACGTCTTCAAGAAGGGTTCGGCGCTCGTACCAACGTGGCTGGCCTTCGCCGTCACGCGACTGTTGGAAGAGCACTTCCCCAAGCTCGTCGATTACGCCTTCACGGCCACCTTGGAAACCGACCTCGACGACATCGCCCGCGGTGACGCCCGGCGGCTCAAGGTCCTCCAGGACTTCTACCTCGGCTCGCCGAAAGCTGGCACCGGCCTCCACGATCTGGTGTCAGAACTGGGCGAGATCGACGCCCGGCGGCTGTCAAGTTTCCCCTTGCCGGGTGACGCCGGTCTGGTCGTCCGGGTCGGGAAATACGGCACCTACGTGGAAGACGCCACGGGTCGGCGGGCCAACGTGCCGGAGGACTTACCGCCCGACGAATTGACGTCTGACTACGCCACCGAGCTACTCGACCACAGCACGCCGGAGGAGCGCGAACTCGGCGTGGCGCCGGATACCGGCTACCCGGTGGTGGCCAAGACCGGCCGTTTCGGGCCCTATGTCACCGAGGTTCTGCCGCCCGAGAAACCGAAGGGTGTCAAGGCTCGGACCGGCTCACTGTTCAAGTCGATGAGTCTCGACACGGTCACGCTCGACGACGCCCTGAAGTTGATGAGCCTGCCGCGGGTGGTCGGTCAGGACGCCGACGGCCAGACCATTACGGCCCAAAATGGCCCCTACGGTCCGTACTGCAAGAAGGGCACGGATTCGCGGCCGCTGCCGAGTGAGGAAGCCATCTTCACGTTGACGGAAGCCGAAGCCCGCGAGCTGTACGCCCAACCGAAGACGCGGCGGGCGGCCGCTACGACGGCGCTGCGTGAACTCGGGCCAGACCCGGCCACGGGCGCCACGATGACGGTCAAGGCCGGTCGTTTCGGGCCCTACGTGACCGACGGTACGACCAACGCCACTCTGCCCAAGACCGAGTCGCCCGAAGAAGTCACGCCGGAGCGGGCAGCCGAGTTGCTGGCCGAAAAACGGGCCAAACCACCGTCGACCCGCGGCCGGGCCAAGTCCAGTCGTGGCAAGGCCGGGACTAAGACAGCGACCAAGAAGACGACCAAGTCAGCCGCCAAACCGAAGGCCGGCTAATGACTGGGCAGGGCCGGTTCATCGTCTTCGAGGGCGGCGATGGGGTCGGCAAGTCAACCCACACGGCCCTGCTGGCCCGACGGCTGACCAAGCAGGGCCGGTCGGTCTGCCGGACCTTTGAACCGGGGGACAGCCCCTTGGGGCGCCAACTGCGGCAACTTCTCCTCGACCCCACGTCCGACGTCACACCTCGCGCCGAAGCTCTGCTTTACGCTGCTGACAAGGCTCAACACGTTGAAACCGTGATCAAACCGGCACTTGTCCGGGGGGATGTCGTGTTGTGTGACCGCTACGTCGACTCGATGATCGCCTACCAAGGGGCGGGCCGGGCGCTCGACCCCAAGCAAGTGGCTGATCTGGCTTGGTGGGGGGCTGGGAACCTGACCCCGGATTTGACGGTCGTCCTCGATGTCCCCTTTGACCAGGCCCTGGGTGAGAAAGTCGGCCACGATCGACTCGAACAAGCCGGCCGGCCGTTCCACGAGCGCGTCCGGGCCTTCTTCCTCGACCAGGCAGCCGCCGACCCCGATCACTACGTCGTCATCGACGCCCGTCAAGACCAGGAGGTCGTGGCCGCCGAGATTTGGGCGCGGGTCGAGTCGCTGCTGAGCTAATTCACCCCTGAGTTGTCCGGACCAAGGCCGGGGTCAGGGTGCCGCCGCATCGGCTGGATTGTGGTTTCTCGTCCCTGCCAAACGACGTGTTTCCGAACTGACCTGATCTGGATAACTCCCCCGACCAGACACCTTTCCAGACCACCACGAGGTCACGAACCTGACCCACACCCCCTGGTCGCGCCGACAGCCTTGGTCTTGTCAGTCGGATGAGGAAGACTTAGGGCTGTGAATGCCACTGACCAGACGACGCTGGACCTGGGCGATCCGACTGAGACGGCCGCTGTGGCGGCTGCGTCCGGTGCGGCAGCGGTCGCTGATCCGCCGCCGACTGAGCCTTTGTTCACCGATCCGGCTTCGGCCGAGCCCCTGTTCACCGACCAGCCGCCGTCGCCCAAGTCACGGCCTGCTGACCCG
>JAISGZ010000172.1 GCA_031262845.1 Propionibacteriaceae bacterium
TCAGCCTTGAGAGGGCCGCGTGCTAGGCCGCTACACAACGGGGCCATATTTGGTTGTTTTTGCTGGCGATTCTTTCGAATCGTTGGGGTACCAGGACTCGAACCTGGACTGACGGAACCAGAATCCGTAGGGCTGCCAATTACCCCATACCCCAAAGTAACGCCGAGGAGAGACTTTAGCTCAGAGTCCGACTCGGACTCAAATCAGTGCCCATAACGGCTTCGCCCTCGGCACCCTCAGGTGGGAAATCCGCTGAGGGTCGGGGGGTTCAGTGACCATCACGGTGGCTTTCGCGGCACCCTCAGGTGGGAAATGTGTTGGGGCGTGTGTTTGAGTGACCATTAACCATTAAGGAGTCTTCCTCGGCACCCGCATGGCTACCGCCAGCGCCCCGGCGGCGACGGCGACGACGGCGAAACGGCTGATCTCTAGGAGGGCTGACAGTCCTGACACCTCCGTGGTGGTGCGGGCAGCCACCAGGTGACCGGTCAGCAAAGCTAGGACGTAGGCGACGACGTTGTTCATGATGTGGGCGGCGATCCCGGCTTCGAGACCACCGGTCCGCCAGACCAAGGCGCCGGCCAGGAGGCCGAAGGCGAAACGGCTAGCGAACAGCCACGGGTTCTGGGTGCCGTGCAAAATGGCGAACAACAAGGCTGAACCGACGATCGGGAACCACGGCCGAGGCGAGAGCAAACCCAAGGCCTGGATCAAATAGCCCCGGAACAGGACCTCCTCCCCCAAGGCCTGGATCGGGGTCGACACGACAATGGCAAACAAATACCAACCCCAGCCTGACGGCACCTGCCAGCCTTGGGCGTATTGCTCGCTGGCGCCAAACATGACGACGGCGACGAGACCGAAAACCACCGTCGCGATGAGCAGACAGACGATGCCATAACGCCAGCGCACACCGGGCATGACCGACCACAGCCAAGCCAGCTGTCGCCGATGATGGAAGCGGTAGATCGCCCAGATCACGACCACCAAGGCCCCGAGCCCGATGTGAGAGGCCCAAATCCCCCACGGTGACGCGAAATCGCCGACCGCGGTCTGATAAAACTCGTCGAAGCTCTGGCCGCGACCCTCGATCAGCCAGCCCAGGGCCGCCACCAGCCGCGTGCCGCCGGTATAGATCAGCAGATAGGCCATCAGCGCCAGCGCTGTCCAGGTGATGCCCTGGCCGGCCGACCAGCGGGGATCGACGCCCCCACCCGGCTGGGTCAGCGTCTGGTCGTAGGTCAAACCGGCGGCCGGCTGCGACCACGACCGGGTCGAACCGCCCGACCGACCAGACGACGACACGGTCACGCGACCGACTCCGCCACCAGCGGGTTGCGCAGCTGACCGATTTCTTCGATCTCAGTCGTCACCGCCTGACCGGGCCGGATCGGCAATTCCTGACCGGGACCAGCCAACAAGACGACATCACCCGGCAACAAGGTCATGATCTGGGACAAATACGCCACCTGCTGCGCGATCGACCAAGCCATCAGACGGCTCGACGACCGGCTCCCAGCCTCATCACCAACCGACGTCGACAGAGCCAGCGTGCCAGCTTCCTCCAGACTCAAGTGGGTGATGATCCAGGGCCCGAGCGGCGTAAAACTATCGAAGCCAAGGGCCTGTCCCCAGGGCTGATCAGGCATCCGCAGATCCCGCGCCACGACGTCGTGCGCCACCGTGTAACCAAAGATCACCTCCGGCACCCGTTCCACCGGTAGCTGGCGGCAAATCCGGGCGATGACGACGGCCAACCGGCCCGTCACCGCCGGGTCGTGGCTCAGCGTCGGCAGAATGACCGGCTCGTCGGGGCCGATGATCGACGTATTGGGTTTGAGGAAGACCGCCGTCTGGGCGTCGAGTGCTACCTCTGAACCCTCGCCTGAACCCACCGGACGACCTTCACCCACTCGGACAGCCGTCACCTGGGGCCCGGCCAGGCCGACGATCTTGGACCGGGGAATGGTTGGGGTCAGCAAACGGACTTCGGCCAACGGGTGCCGGGCACCCGTCAAGTTAACTGGTCCAGCCATCGGGTCGCCCGTCAGATCCGCCACCTGGTCGATATCCGAACCAGCGTCAACCGCCAGTTCAACCGTGCCGAAATGAATCTGATCGCCGACCGCGTAACGTGCGATTCTCACGCCCGCGAGCCTATAGCCCGAAACGCCCCGGCGTGGTTTTCGTCCGCTTGAGGTTCGGTTTCGCCAACGGTGAGGGTGCAATTTACCCGCTCCCCGGAGGTCGATGTGGCCAGTAGCGTTCAACCCGACCGGTCGCGGTCCATGCCGGTGCCGTTGGCCAAACGAATCCCCACCTGGCGCAAAAACGCCGAACGGGCGTGATCAGAACCAGACCAGTTCGATCACGCCCGCGCTGTGGCTCGTGCTATCTGTCCCCGCAACCGGTGAGGACCGAGAAACTGGGGCCAAGCAAGGACGTGAGTCCTACGCTCCGGCGATGACCAAACCGTAGGTGATCGAGTCGACCAGAGCTTCCCAGCTGGCTTCGATGATGTTTCCGCCGACGCCGACCGTGGTCCAGGTCCGGCCCTGATAGATGGTGTCGATGAGGACTCGGGTGATGGCGTCGGTGCCGTGACTGGCGTGCAGCAAGCGGACCCGGTAATCCGACAGCTCGAACTCCGCGACCTGGGGATAGCGCGTTGTCAGAGCCTGACGGAGAGCCCGGTCGAGAGCGTTGACGGGACCATTGCCCTCCCCCACGTAGGCCGTCGGCGGCTCGTCGCCGAACCGCACTCTGAGCGTCGCCTGCGACAAATCATCTTGTCCGGTGTGGTAGATCCGCCAATTGACGACATCGAAGAAGTTCGGCTTCTGGCCCATCTCGTCCCGCAACAGCAGGTCGAACGAAGCGTCGGCCGCCTCATAGGAATAGCCCTCGGCTTCCCGGGCCTTGACCCGATCAGCCACCCGAGACGCCATGGCGCCGTCGGCCAGATCGTGGCCCAATTGCTCGGCCTTGATCTGGATATTGGCCCGGCCCGCCATATCGGAGATCAACATCCGCATGTCGTTGCCGACCAGCGCCGGATCGATGTGCTGATACAAATCGGCGTTGACCTTGATCGCCGAAGCGTGCAACCCAGCCTTGTGGGCAAAGCTCGACTGACCGACGTAGGGCTGACGCTGGAACGGCTTCTGATTAGCGATTTCAGCCGTGGCGTGAGACACCCGGGTCAACTCTGGCAGTTTCCCCGGCGGCAACACCGACCAATGGAATTTGATCTCCAAGTTGGCGACGATAGTCGTCAGATCGGCGTTGCCGGTGCGCTCGCCATAACCATTGATCGTGCCCTGGACGTGGCTGGCACCGGCCTCGATAGCGGCGATCGAATTCGCCACCGCGCAGCCGGTGTCGTTGTGGCAGTGGACGCCGAGTCGGGGCGCGGCCGATTTCACCTGACCGACGATGTGGGCGACCTGACTCGGCAACATGCCACCGTTGGTGTCACACAGGACGATGACTTCGGCGCCGGCGGCGGCCGCCGTCCGGACCACGGTGGTGGCGTAGTCGGGGTTTTCCAGGTAGCCGTTGAAGAAATGCTCGCAGTCGACGAAGACCCTCTTGCCCTGGGCCCGCAGATAGGTCACGGTGTCGGTGATCATCTCGAGGTTTTCCTCGAGTGAGGTTTTCAGGGCCTCGACGACGTGGCGGTCGTGGGATTTGGCGACGATGCAGACGACCTCGGTGCCGGCCTCGACCAGTGCCTGGGTCAAACTGTCGGTGGCCGCAGTCAGGCCAACCCGGCGGGTGGCGCCGAAGGCCACGAGCTTGGCTTGGTGAAGCTGGAGCTGTTCCTGGGCGGCCGCGAAGAAGGCCGTGTCGTTGGGGTTGGCGCCCGGCCAGCCACCTTCGATGAAGCCAACGCCCAATTCGTCGAGCAGCCCAGCCAGCCGCAGCTTGTCGGCCACGGTCAGGCTGATGCCCTCCTGCTGGGCGCCGTCACGCAAGGTGACGTCGTAAACGTGAAAATTGTCCGGTTGAGTGGGAAACATCTCGGTCCTCCGGTAAACGTGTCAGCGAATAAAAATCTAGTGAGTTGATTCAAAGGTCAGTTGGGACGAGTTGGCGAAGTCACGCCCGCGCGAGGGACTTCCACCCTCGCCACGCCGCCACCGCGACGCTCTTCCGGACGTATCGCCCAGTTGGAGGCCGATCGCGAACGGGGTCACACCGCTGAGCGTCGACCTCCTAGATAATTCGGCGCATCCAGCCGAAATCATCGGCCGCCCGGCCCCATTGGATATCGACCAAACGTTGACGCAAAGCCTTCGTGGCCGGCCCAAAAGCCTGGGGCACGACCGCTTCCGCCTCGGCCCCTTCACGCTCGAAACGGAAAGCCCGGATCGGCGTGATGACAGCGGCGGTGCCGCAGGCCAGCGCTTCGGTGATCGTGCCGGCTTCCAGCCGAGTCAGAACCTCATCCAAGGCCACCGGCCGTTCGACCGGCCGCAGATCAAACTGCGGCGCCAACTGGAGGATCGAATCCCGCGTCACACCTTCGAGGATCGTGCCCGAGGTCGGTGGCGTCAGCAACTCGCCGTCGTCGGTCACGAAGAACAGATTCATCCCACCGAGTTCTTCGACCCAGTGGTGCGTGGCGGCGTCAGTGAACAACACCTGTTCACAGTTGTGGGCTTCGGCTTCTTTGGCCGCCAACAAACTTGAGGCGTAGTTGCCGCCACATTTGGCCGCCCCCGTGCCACCGGAACCGGCCCGGGAATAGGTTGTCGTGACCCAGATATCAACCGGGTTCAAGCCGCTGGCGAAATAGGCGCCCGAGGGCGAAGCGATGACCGCGAAGGTCACCCGCCGGGCCGAATGGACCCCGAGCACGCCCTCCGAAGCGAAAGTGAACGGCCGGATATAGAGGCTCTGTTCTTCGGCGCCCGGCACCCAGGCGGCATCGGCCCGGACCAAGGCTTCGACGGCGGCCAAAAAATCGGTTTCACTGATCGGCGGCAAATCCAGCCGGTACGACGACCGCTGGAAACGCCGGGCGTTCATCTCCGGGCGGAACAACCAGATCGAATCGTCGGCGTGACGATAGGCCTTGAGCCCCTCGAAGACCTCTTGCCCATAGTGCAAGACAGTCACGGCCGGGTCGAGCGGGAACGGCGCATAGGCCGTCAGCTGGTCGTCCTGCCAGTCCTGGCCGGCCTGCCAGTGGGCCACCGCCATATGGTCAGTGAAGTGAATCCCAAAACCAGGGTCGGCGCCGAGCCGTCGCGCAATCTCGGCCGGCGACGTGGTCGGCGTGCCAGGGACAAGTGCGAACGACAGTGACATAGTGGGAAGGTTACCTCATCGGCTGGACCAGATCGTGTCTTGACCACGATGGTGACCACGCCAGTTGGTCGGCGCCGGGGCCGACCAGGTCAGCGCAACGAAGCGATGACCTCGGGCAAGAAACGCACCAGAGCTTGTGGCGGATAGGGACCGGGATGGCGCACCGCCGTCAGAGCCTGAATCGACCCGGCCAAACCAGCCGCCAGCAGGGGCGGCAAACCGGTCGCCAGCAAGGCCACGGCGATCCCGGCCAAAACATCCCCGGAACCGGCTTGAGCAGTCCAGGCCGGGCCCGGGAAACAGACGTAAACCGGTGCCTGATCCGGAGCCGCGATGTACTGAGTGGCGCCTTTCAGTAGAACGGTGGCCCCAGTCCGGCGGCTGGCCGTCCGCACGGCTGCCACCGGGTCCGCCAGCACCGATTCCCGGCGGACGTCGAGTAGCCGGGCTAACTCACCAGCGTGCGGCGTCAACAAGACTGGCGCTTCGACTTCGGGCCGGTCGACCAAGCGATGACGAAACCAACCGATGGCATCGGCGTCGATGACGGTGGGACGACTGTGAGCTAAGACCGCCTCCAGACGCTGGGGGGCCTCAGGCCGGTCACCCCAACCGGAGCCAACCAGCCAGGCATCAGCCCGCACCGCCGCGATGGCCTCCACTTCGTCCGCCTCGCCCACAGCTGGCGTGCAGACGACGTTGGGCGCAGCTGCTAAAACCTCCGAGCGGGCCGGACCGGCGTAACGCACGAAACCGGCCCCGGTGTGAATCGCTCCCAGCACGCCGAGCACGGCCGCACCGGGGTAGGCCGCCGAGCCGGTATCGAGAGCGGCCACACCGCGGGCGTACTTGTCGCTCATGACCTCTGGCCAGGGCCAGGCCGCTGCCAGATCACGGAGTTCGAACTCGACCGCCGCCGGTGGCACGGGCATCGAGGGCTGGGTTGCATTCGCTGATTCAGGCTGCTGAAGCCCAGCCCTCGGGTCACTACCCATTGATGGCACGGACATTGGCGACTGGGCTGCTGCCGCTGACGTCGTCGAGTTTTCCCTAGTCAACCTGTCAACGCTGACGTTGTTGGGTAGGTCGAGCCCGATGTCGATCAAGCGCCGAGCACCACACTGGTCACGGGCCGGGTGGAAAATCTGACACGGTTTCCAAGCCCCGAAGCTGACGGTCCGGGTGGCTCGGAAGCTGACACCCTCGGTCAAACCACTGTCGGCGGCCAAACCCGACGGCAAATCCGCCGAGACGACCGCCAGATCACGCTTGGCGCAGGCCTCGGCCAAAGTCGCCACAGCTGGCGGTAACCCTGGCCGGGCGCCGATCCCGAAGACCGCGTCGAGCACCAGATCGACCTGAGCGACCAAGGCCAGGGCGTCGTCGGCCCCAACTGGCCGTCCCCCGGCCGCTAGCAAAGTCGCCCAGCCGGCTGGATGAACCTGCTGGTTCGTCGCCCAAACCCAGACCTGGGCGCCGTGCTGAACCAAGTCAGCGGCCGCGAACAAACCGTCACCACCGTTGTCACCCGGTCCCGCGACCAACAAAATCCGTGCCCCCCGGACCCGCCGACCCCGATCGGCCAATTCGGCGGTGACTTCGCGGGCCAGCGCCGCGGCTGCCCGCTGCATCAACCGGCCCGAGGTCAATTCCTCACCGGTCGCTCGCTCGGCCGCCCGGACCTGTTCGGCTTGATAAATCAGTTTCATCGCTGTCGCTCCGTCATCAGCTCCATCGCTGTCGGCTCAACCATAGAAGCTGCCCGGTCGAATCGGTCACGCCAGGCGCGCCAACGGTGAATTCAGACCGACCTACTCGACCGTGACCGATTTCGCCAGGTTCCGGGGCTGATCAACGTCGTAACCCTTCCGGGTCGCGATCTCGCAGGCAAAGAACTGCAGTGGGATGATCGCCAGCAGCGGCTGGAACAGGGTCGGACCAGCCGGTAAACCGAAGAAGTGATCGGCTTGAGCCCGAGCCGCGGCGTCGCCTGATTCCGCCAAGACGATGGTCTGGGCTCCCCGCGCCCGGACCTCTTGAATATTCGAGATGACCTTGTCGTGGAGGCTGTCGCGTCCGGGCGGCGGCACAACAACGAAAACCGGCAGACCCGGCTCGATCAGAGCAATCGGACCGTGTTTCAGCTCACCGGCCGCGAACCCTTCGGCGTGGAGATAGGAAATCTCCTTGAGCTTGAGGGCGCCTTCGAGCGCAATCGGGTAACCGACGTGACGGCCCAGGAAAATCACCGACTCGGCCGACAGCAGTTCCTCGGCCAAGGCCTCGACCGGTTCGAGGCGTTCCAACAGGTCGGCCATCTTGTCCGGAATCGCTGTCAATTCCCGCACCAGCGTGACGATCTCATCGCCGAACTTCATGCCCTGTTCCTGGGCCAAATACAACCCCAGCAAGTAACAGGCGATGATCTGGGCGGTGAAACATTTCGTCGACGCGACGCCGATTTCCGGTCCGGCGTGGGTGTAGATGACGGCGTCGGATTCGCGCGGAATGGTGGCGCCGTTGGTGTTACAAATCGAGATGACGGCGGCGTGCTGTTCGCGGGCGTGACGGATCGCCATCAGCGTGTCCATGGTTTCGCCCGACTGGGAGATACCGACCACCAAGGTGGTCCGGGTAATGATCGGATCTCGGTAGCGGAATTCCGACGCCAGTTCGACCTCACAGGGAATCCGGGTCCAGTGTTCAATCGCGTATTTCGCCACCAAGCCCGCGTGATAAGCCGTTCCACAAGCCACGACGACGATCTTGTCGATCGACCGCAGCAGCGCCGGATCGATCCGCATCTCATCGAGGTGAAGCCGTCCGCTGGTGTCCACCCGGCCCAGCAGCGTGTCGGCCGCGGCTTGGGGCTGCTCGAAGATTTCCTTGCGCATGAACCAGTCGTAGCCACCCTTCTCGGCGGCGGTCAGATCCCACTCGATCTCATAGGGCCGAACTTCGGCTACGGCGCCGTCGAAGGTCGTGACGTTGACCGTAGTCGGCGTGATATCGACGATTTGGTCTTGGCCCAGTTCAATCGCCTGGCGGGTGTACTCGATGAAACTGGCGACGTCGGAGGCCAGGAAATTCTCACCCTCACCGACGCCCACCACCAAAGGTGAACTCCGCCGGGCCGCCACCACTCGGTCGGGCTGCGTGGCATCGACCGCCACCAGCGTGAAAGCCCCTTCCAGCCGCTGGCAGACCTGACGCATCGCCTCCGCCAGATCATTGGTTTGATCGAGCGCTCGCCGTAGTAGATGTGCCACCGTCTCGGAATCGGTCTGGGACCGGAAGACCACCCCGTCGGCCATCAGTTCCGACCGCAGTTGGGCAAAGTTTTCGATGATGCCGTTATGAACAATGGCCACCCGATTGTCCATCGACCAGTGGGGATGAGCGTTGGCGTCGGTCGGTCCACCGTGGGTCGCCCAGCGGGTGTGGCCAATCCCCTGGTGCGATTCCGGTAGCGGCTCCTGCTCCAAAGCGGCGGTCAGGTTCGCCAGCTTGCCGGCCTTCTTTTGCCCGGCCAACTGGCCATCGGCCACGACCGTGATCCCAGCCGAGTCATAACCGCGATATTCGAGTCGCTTGAGACCGGCCAAAATCACTGACTGAGCTGACCGCGCACCGGTATAACCAACAATTCCACACACGGCCAGTCATGCTACCCGACCGAACCCAGTCGGCCGGCGGTTTTGCCGATCAGCGAGCCGGTAACACCGAACAGGCCTGCCGCCACTATGTGGAACACTGGTTCGCGGTCGATGCCGATCAATACGCTCGGGCCCGGCCCAGCGTTCAGTGACGCGGTACCCGGTTTCAGGATCAGGAGGTCCCGGTGAACGACCCTAGTGAATCCGACGATGAGGTCTTCAGCCCCTACATCACGGTTCAGCGCCAGCACTGGGCGGATTTGGCTCGCAGCCGTCAGCTGCGGCTTGATGAGACCGTCCTCGACGGTATCCGGGGTTTAGGCGATCCGATTGATCTCGACCAGGTCCGTCAGGTTTATCTGCCGCTGGCCGAGTTGATCAACGTCTACATCGATCACACGACCAGCCTGTATCGTCATTCCAATTGGTATCTCGGCTTGTCCGAGCAGCCAACCCCGTTCATCATCGGCGTCGCCGGGTCGGTCGCAGTCGGCAAATCGACCACCGCCCGGGTGTTGCGCGAGTTGTTGACCGTCGGTTATCCCCGCCGCCAAGTCGAGATGATCCCGACTGATGGTTTCCTGTTGCCGAACGCCGAATTGGAGCGGCTCGGCCTGATGGACCGTAAAGGCTTCCCCGAGTCCTACGACCGGGTGGCCTTGCTCCAATTCGTCAAAGACGTCAAGTCCGGCCGCCGCTGCGTCAGCGTGCCGGTTTACTCCCACATCCTCTACGACATCGTGCCGGGCGACCGGCAGATCATTGATCAGCCGGATGTCCTGATCGTCGAAGGACTCAATGTCCTCCAGCCACCCCGGCCCAGCGCCGATCATCGCAACAGCCTGGCGATCGACGATTTCTTCGATTTTTCGATCTACGTTGACGCGCCCGACGAGGCCATTCGCCGCTGGTTCATGGAACGCTTCCGCCACTTGCGTCAAACCGCCTTCAAGGATCCCGAGAGTTTTTTCCGCCCCTTGGCGAGCCTGCCGGAAGCCGAGGCCATGGACCTGGCCGATCAGACCTGGGACACGATCAACGGCCCCAACCTGCGTGACAACATCAAACCGACCCGCGGCCGGGCCACCGTCGTCATCAGCAAAAAGGCTGACCATTCGGTTGATTACATTCGGGTCCGCCGGGTTTAACACCGGCTATGTGACGCGGCATTCGCCGGTGCTGGGTGTGTCCCAGCGAGGTTGTAGCGACTGATCAATGGGCCCGCAGCCGACCGCGTCGAGCCCACCGGTCAGAAAAGATGACCAGCCGCTTACTGGGGCAGCGCCAACCGTTCGGTCAAGACGTCTGCCAACCGCTGGGCCACGCTCTCGGCTTCCTCGATGGTCGGCGCTTCGACCATCACCCGGACGACCGGTTCGGTCCCACTCGGCCGTAACAGAATCCGGCCCCGCCGGGCTAAGTCGGTTGTGGCTTGACGGACGGCCTCGTTGACGGCGTGATCAAGATTGACCCGGGCCCGGTCGATCCCACTGACGTTGATCATGACCTGGGGCAAGCGGGTCATAACCGACGCCAATTCGGCCAACGACTGGCCGCTGGACGTCACCCGGGCCGCCAAATGTAAACCGGTCAGGACACCATCGCCGGTGGTGGCGTAATCGGACAGGATGACGTGACCCGATTGCTCGCCGCCGAGCGAAAAGTTGTTGTCATTCATCGCCTCCAAGACGTAGCGGTCACCGACTTTCGTCGTATCAACCCCCACCCCGTGCGAGCGCATCGCCTGGATGAAGCCGAGGTTGCTCATGACCGTGGCGACGACGGTGTCGAGATGCAGCCGCCCCTGGTCTTTCAGCGCCAGGGCCAAGATCGCCAGAATCTGGTCACCATCGACGACCGCGCCCGTCTGATCGACCGCCAAGCAGCGGTCGGCGTCACCGTCGAAGGCCAAACCAAAATCGGCTGACCGCTCGACCACGGTCGCTTGGAGCGATTCAAGATGGGTCGAGCCGCACTGATCGTTGATGTTGTAGCCATCCGGCTGAGCATGGATCGGCAGCACTGTGGCCCCGGCTTGTTCAAAGGCTTGAACCGCCGTCTGGAAAGCGGCGCCGTTGGCGGCGTCGAGGACAACCGTCAGACCACGCAAGGACTGCGGTTGTTCGAGTGAAGCCACCAGATGAGCCACGTAGTCGTCGACCGCTGTCAGATCGTCCCGCACCCGGCCGACCCCGGCCCCCTGAGGCAGAACCCAATCGGCCGCCAGTTCAGCTTCGATCAGGTCTTCGACATCGTCGGGCAACTTGATCCCGCCCTGGGCGAAGAATTTGATGCCGTTATCGGCCATCGGGTTATGGGAGGCCGACAACATGACGCCAAGATCGGTCTCCCGCTGGGCCACGAGATAGGCCAAAGCTGGTGTCGGCACAACGCCGACCCGAACGACATCAACCCCGGCACTGGCCAAGCCCGCCACTACGGCGGCTTCGAGAAATTCGCCGGATGCTCGGGTGTCGCGGCCGACAATGGCCGTCAAACGTTCGCGATTGGCGCCGCCCAACACCCGGGCCGCGGCGGTCGCCAAACGGAGTGCCAAATCGGCCGTCAAGACCGGTCCATTGGCCAGCCCACGGACTCCGTCGGTACCGAACAAACGGGTCATCACAAAGTCCGGGTCCAGTCGGCCGACCACGACCGATCAATCTGGGTCGAGGCAGCCATGGCTTAACGCTTCGAGTATTGCGGCGCTTTCCGGGCCTTCTTGAGACCAGCCTTCTTGCGCTCCTTGACCCGCGAGTCACGGGTCAACAGACCGGCCTTCTTGAGCGCCGGACGCGAGATTTCGGTGTCGGCGGCATTCAACGCCCGGGCGATCCCGAGCCGAATCGCGCCGGCCTGTCCGGTCACGCCACCGCCGCTGACCAGCGCCTTGACATCGTAAAGACCGAAGACCGAAGCGGCCTCAAACTGCTCCCGGATTTCCTGTTGGTGAAGCTTGTTGGGGAAGTAGTCGTCGAGTTTGCGGCCGTTGAT
>JAISGZ010000183.1 GCA_031262845.1 Propionibacteriaceae bacterium
GGATGACGATCATGTCGTACAACACCGAGAACAAACCCTCAGCACCGTAGAGCGCCATCTCGGTACCCAAGTCGAGTTGATAGGCGTTGACGGGTATTTCCGCGAACCGGACGACAGCGCGAGCCCGGACCTGGTTCGGATCAACAAATAACTGCTTGGTCATAACTAGCTTTCTCGCTCATCGCCACAAACGACCCTAGCGGTCGAGGGTCACCGTTGCTGCCGCTAAACGCCGTTGCACCGCCCAACAAGCCTCGCGCAAACCTTCGGCGACAGTTTGGTTCGGGAACACGATCTGACCCAATTCGTCGACCGTCATCTCCATCTCCACGACCGCCGCCAAACCACCGATCACCTCGGTCGCGGCCGGTCCCAACAGATGAATCCCCAAAACCTGTCGAGTCGACTGGTCAACGATGACTTTAGCCAAGCCAGACGGCGATAACCCGGCTTCGTCGATAAACCGTCCGGCCAACGCCAAAGGCGCCACCCCGGTCACGATCTGGTCAAAGCCCTGGGCCGCACAGGCCTGTTCGGTCAAGCCGACACCAGCCGCCTGAGGCTGACCGAAGAAGGTGTAGGGAATGGTGCTCCAGCGCATCACCTCGCCCCGCCGGCGGCTGGCCGGATCAACGATCAGCGCGGCCGCGACTTCCCCACTCCTGAGGGCGGCGTGAGCGAACAAACTGTGGCCCGTGACATCGCCGACCGCCCAGACACCGGGCAGGTTGGTCCGCAGGCAGTCATCGACCGTGACGCCGCGGCAGGTGATGTCGAGGCCGGAGGTTTCGGCGCCCCAACCGTCGAATCGGGGTTGGCGGCCCAACGACAAGACGATGGCGTCGCCGCTGGCCGAAGCCGGACTGCCATCGGCCGCCCGGAAGTAGACCGTGTCACCGTCGAGATGGTCGATCTGGCAGTTCAAACGGAACCTGACCGGCCGCAGGGCTGGCCGCAACTCGGCCGCGATCGTCTGGTCGATCAGGTTGGTGATTTCAGCCAAACTGTCGATCACCGTCACCTGGCTGCCGAGCAGAGCGAACAGATTGGCGCATTCCAAACCCGTCACATCGGCGCCCAGGACGATCAACCGCTCGGGCGGCTGATCAAGTTCGAGCAAACCGGCCGGAGCCAGCACCCGGGGGTTGGCCACGACGCCCGGCAGAGGCGGCAGATTCGGCACCGAGCCGGTGGCGATGATGACATCATCGCAAGTCAGCTGGCGATCCCCGACCAGTACTCGACCCGGCTCCAAGAACTCGGCGGTCTCCTGGACGACGGTCACCCGGTGGCGTTGGAGCGTGGCTTTGAGACCAGCCGCCAGGGTGGCCACGGTGCGTTGTTTGGCGGCCTGCATGGCCGGCCAATCGACACTCAAACCGGTCGTGGTGATACCGCGGTCGGCGGCTGCCCTCAGGCGGTGATAGAGCCCGGCCGACTCCAGCAAGCTCGCCATCGGCACGGTGCCGTTGTACAAACTGGAACCACCGAGGCCATCGGCGTCGGCTAACAGCACTCGTCGGCCGGCCTGACCCAGGCGGCGAGCGGCCGCGTAGCCACCGGGCCCGCCACCCACGATGATGACGTCGTAATCGGTCACGACTGCTCGTCTCCCTTCTCGGTTGGTTCAACCGGCGGCTGAGGGCTGAGCTGGCCCATCAGGTCAGCTAGTTCCCGCAACGCCGACTCGACCGTGGCGTCGGGCTTAATGGTTACGACCAAACCGATTTCCGGGCCCACCGCCAGCTGGGGCGAAACCTGATCGGCCAGCGACTGGGCGGCCGCCAAGACATCGGCCGGCAGGCCGAGGAGCACCAATCTCAACGGTTCGATCGGAGCCGCCAGTTCCCGGCCAGCCGAATCCGCCAGATCAGTCTCCGGCGCTTCGGCGGTGTCGGCCTCCGGCGTTTCAGGGATGTCAGCGTCCGGCGTTTCAGGGATGTCAGCGTCCGGCGCTTCGGGGATGTTGGTGTCCAGCGCTTCGGGGATGTCGGGCGTCGGCTGGGTCACTTCGGGCTCGGTTGGTGCGACCTTGAGGTCAGCCCCCGCTTCGGCCAGCGCGGCGTCGGCTTCCGTCAAATCCACCAGATCGGCTTCGAGGTCGGTGATCGTGACATCGCCGATCAGATCGGTATCGGCCGTTGTTGTTGTCACTTCGCTGTCGACTGGCTCGGCTGGCTCGCTGTCTTCGTCGACGGACTCGGCCGAATCACTGGCAGCGTCAGCTGACCCGACCGAATCACTGCTTTTGTAGACCGATAGGTCGAGGTCAACCGCTGATTCGGTATCAGTCGCCGGATCGGCCGGGTTGATCTCCGTGGCCGAGTCGGTCTGATCGGATGACAGGTCATCCCCGGCGTCGTCAGGTTCGTCGTCCGCGGTGTTTTCGGCCTCAGCCTCGGTCGGCATGGTCTGATCAGCCGAAGCCGTGTCCACGGCGCTGGTTTCAGGCTCATTGTCCGCGGCAGCACTCGGCTCGGCCGCAGGGGAAACGTCATCGGTCTCATCCGCCGTCAGGTCGGTGGCGAGGTCAGCGGTGAATTCGACGACCTCGACATCAACGACTGTGAAATCGACGACGGTTTCGGTCGGCTCCTCCGCCGAGTCCGCTTCCCGGTCAGGATCGGCTGTTTCAACCGCCGGTGATGATGCCGGCTCAGATTCGGCCTCAACCGCCGACCCGGTCTCGGCACCGTCGGACGACGTCTCGGCACCGTCGGCTGAGGTCTCA
>JAISGZ010000130.1 GCA_031262845.1 Propionibacteriaceae bacterium
AGCCGGTAGGCGACCTCGACGATGGCCGCCCCCGCCCCACCGGCCAGCAGCGGAATCCCGAGTTCATAAGCCGGTAGATCCAACTCCAGAAATTCACGTACGGTCGGCAGCAGGAAGGCCAACAGGGCCAACGACACCATGGCCACGACGACCAGGATTTTCCACCAGTTATAGGGCCGGGCGAGCGCCCCCAAGAGCCAGAAATTGACGATCAGCAAGGTTGCCAGGGCGACGGTCGAGACTTCGGCGGGCGTGCCCTTGGCCAAGGTAAAGGCGAAGAACGCCGCCAAACCGGCGGCTAAGCCAGCTGGCAAGGACAGGGCCAAGACCCGCGACAAGAAGCCCGGCACGTAGCGCCGTTTATTGGTCGCCAAGGCCAAGATGGCCGCCGGGAAGCCGATCGTGAGCGTCGACACCAGGGTCATGTGGCGTGGCAGGAACGGGAATTGAAGAGCCAAGATAGCGGTCGCCACGAGGATCGTGGCCGACATCGCGTTCTTGGCCACGAACAGCGAGGCCACCCGTTCGACGTTACCGATCAGCCGCCGACCCTCGGCCAGGACATCGGGTAGATGGGAAAACTGGGAATCAAGCAAGACCAATTGGGCGACCGATTTCGTGGCTTGGGCGCCGTTACCCATGGCGATCCCGATATCGGCGTCTTTCAGCGCCAAAACATCGTTGACACCGTCACCGGTCATGGCCACGGTGTGGCCGCGCCGTTGCAGAGCCTGGATCAGCGAGCGTTTTTGGGCCGGGGTGACCCGGCCGAAGACGGTGGTTGACTCGGCCAAGTCGGCCAACTCTTCGGGGTCCTCGGGTAAGTGCCGGGCATCCACCACCTGGTCGTCGCTGACGGCCAAGCCAACCCGCCGGGCGACGGCGGCGACCGTCACCGGGTTGTCGCCGGAGATGACTTTGACGGCCACCGACTGGCTCATGAAATAGCTCAAGGTGGCGGCGGCATCGGGCCGGATCTGTTCCGATAATTCGACCAGCGCCACCGGCCGCAGCGGCGGCATCGGGCCATCGGCCAACGGCGGCTGGTCAAGTTGGGCCAGGACTACGACCCGATGTCCGGTAGCGGCGGCCGCGGATACCTGGGCCAGTACCGCCTGGTCACGCTGTGGGTCCAAGACGACGTCGGGGGCGCCCAGCAGCCAGGTCGACTGGACGCCGTCCGGAGACTGGAAGGTGGCCGCACTCCAGCGGCGGACGGACGAGAACGGCACCCGAGAGACGAGCGGCCAGCCTGGGTCCGGCACGACGGCGGCAATCGCCCGGGCCGTGGCATTGGCCTGGGGATCGTGAGCCAAGCCCCCCAGCGCTTGGCCGATCAAGTCGGTCTGATCAGTCCAGCCGGGCAAGGGCTGATAGCTCTCGTAGGCGATCTCGCCGGCGGTCAGGGTGCCGGTTTTGTCGAGGCAGATGACGTCAACCCGGGCCAACCCCTCGACGGCTGGCAACTCCTGGACCAAAGCCTGTTTCCGGGTCAGCTGGACGGCCGCCAACAGGAAGGCCAGGGTCGTCAGCACCACCAGACCTTCGGGGATCAGGCCGACCAGCGGCGTCGTCGTCCGCAAGACGATCGTCTGCCAATCGGCGCCGTCGGCCGACCGCCACTGGGTCCACAAACTCAGCGGGGCCAGGACCACGACCACCCAGGTCAGCCAGCGCAACAGGACGTTGGTTGAATGCTGGACCTCGGAGTAGACGCGGGTGAAACGACTGGCTTCTTGGGCCAGTTTCTGGGCCGTGGCGGCATCACCGACCTGGGTCACACGGAACCAGCCCGACCCAGCCACCACAGCCGTTCCCGAGCAGAGATCGTCGCCGGGCAACTTGGCCACCGGGTCGGGTTCGCCGGTCAAATTCGACTCGTCGATCTCGATGTTGTCGGTTTCCAGCAAGACGCCGTCGGCCACGATCTGGTCACCGCCGTGCAGCTTGACGATGTCGTCTTGGACCACTTCGGCGGCTTGAATGACCGTGATCTCGCCATCTCGCAGGACCGTGGCGGTCGGCGCGTGAAGCACGGCCAGGGCGTCAAGTTTGCGTTTGGCGTGGTATTCCTGGGCGATGCCCATACAGGAATTGACGATCAGGGCGACGCCGAATAAACCGTCGATATAGGAACCGGTCAACAAGACCAAGACGAATAGTGACCCCAAGAGGGCGTTGAAGCGGGTCAAGACATTGGCTTTGACAATCGCCCAGAGTGACCGCGAGGTCGAGCGACTGGTGGCGTTGGTCAGGCCGAGCTGGACCCGGTGCTCGACTTCGCGGGCGGTCAATCCGGAGCCCAAAGTTGACGGCGGCGGTGGTGAGTCGGGCGAGATGGTCAGCGCGCCGACGGCCGGGGCGATGTTTGAGCGGCGCGGGGTCACGAACTGAGCTTAGGGGGCCGGGGCCAGTTCGGGTACCCAGTGACCGGACTTTCCGGGGTAGGTCCTGGGAATCCCTGAGTTCCGATGGCCGGGGGGCCAAGAAAAACACAAGGGCGCCCGAAGGCGCCCTAAAGTCTGTGTTGGTGCCGGATCAGGCGGCTAAAGCAGCCGCCCGGCTGGCGATGGCCGACTTCCGGTTGGCCGCGTTGTTGGCGTGAATAACACCCTTGCTGGCGGCCTTATCAAGCCCCCGGCAAGCCACCTTGGCCAATTCGACAGCCTTGGCGGCGTCACCGGCATCGGCCGCTTCGCGGAAACGACGAATCTGGGTCCGGAGGGCGGATTTGACCGACTTGTTACGCAGGCGCGCCTTCTCGTTCGTCTTAATCCGCTTCATCTGGGACTTGATATTCGCCACGGGTTAGCCTCTATCTCGATTGCCGTTGGAGTGAAAAATCAGAGCGCACGCCACAGCCGTGACGCACAAAGTGGGACCTTACCAGTTGGCTCTTGGCGGCGCAATCTGAGGCTGGTGGACTCGTTACCTCGCCCGCTGGTAGTCGTGTTAAGGGCACTGAGCCATGTGCGAAAATACGTCGGTAGCAGAAGGAGAACCCAGCCCTTGACCACGCCACCTCCCGGCGCCACCGACCCGCAGGTGATCCGGAACTTCAGCATCATCGCTCATATCGACCACGGCAAATCGACCCTGGCCGACCGTATGCTCCAGCTGACCGGGGTCGTGACTGATCGGACGATGCGGGCCCAATACCTCGACCGGATGGACATCGAGCGGGAACGGGGCATCACGATCAAATCCCAGGCCGTCCGCCTGCCGTGGACGGTCGATGGGACCAACTACATCCTCAACATGATCGACACCCCCGGACACGTTGACTTCACCTACGAGGTGTCGCGGTCGTTGGCGGCCTGTGAAGGCGCCGTCTTGTTGGTTGACGCTGCCCAGGGCATCGAAGCCCAGACGCTGGCCAACCTCTATTTGGCGCTCGAAGCCGACCTCGTCATCATCCCGGTGCTCAACAAAATCGACCTGCCGGGGGCCCAACCGGAGAAATACGCCGCTGAGTTAGCCCACGTTCTCGGCTGTAGCACCGACGACGTGTTTCAGGTATCGGCCAAGACGGGCAGCGGCGTCGAAACCCTGCTCAACGAGATTGTCCGCCAGGTGCCGGCGCCAGTCGGCGACGCCACGGCCCCGGCCCGGGCGCTGATCTTCGACTCGGTCTACGACTCGTATCGCGGGGTCGTGACCTATATCCGGGTCAAAGACGGCCAGTTGGAGCAGCGCGACCGGATTCTCATGATGTCGACCCGGGCCACCCACGAGGTCCTTGAGGTCGGGGTTATCGCCCCCGAACCGACCAAAGCGACCGGGCTTGGCGTCGGCGAAGTCGGCTACCTCATCACGG
>JAISGZ010000060.1 GCA_031262845.1 Propionibacteriaceae bacterium
GACGGTCGAAGGCGTAGGCCACAGTTGCCAGAACCGGATTGTAGGGAGCGCTGGTCGAAGCCACCGAGACGCCGGCGACCGAGTCTTCGGTCATAAGCTGACCTCCTCTACGGCTAGGTTGGGCTGGGCGCCGATGTCGAGCGACGAGGCAGCGATGCCGGCTTCGATCAACTCCACGCCAACCGCCGCGATCATAGCGCCGTTGTCCGTACACCAGGCCGGTCGTGGCCGCCGCAAAGTCACACCGGCCGCAGCCGCCCGCTCAGCCAGCAAGGTCCGCAAACGTGAATTGGCCGCCACGCCGCCTCCCAGGACCAGCTGGTCGACGCCGAAATGTTGACAGGCGGCCACTGTTTTGGCGGTCAGAACGTCAGCCACGGCCTCCTGAAAACTGGCCGCCACATCGTTCACGGGAATGGGCTGGTCGGCCAACTGCTCGGTCTCGACCCAGCGTGCCACCGCCGTTTTCAGACCCGAAAATGAAAAGTCGAACTGGTGTTTGGCCCGGTCGTGACGGGCGGTCAAACCACGCGGGAAGCGAATTGCCTGCCGGTCGCCGGTCTGGGCGGCGGCGTCGATGGCCGGGCCGCCGGGATAGGGCAACCCCAGCACCCGCGCCACCTTGTCGTAGGCCTCACCGGCGGCATCGTCGATCGTCGTGCCAATCGATCGGACGTCGTCGGCCAAGCGATTGACGAGCAGCAGATTGGTGTGACCGCCGGAAACCAAGAGCGCGATGGCCGGTGTCGGCAAGGGGCCGTGATCGAGTTGGTCGACGCCGATGTGGCCGATCAGATGGTTGACGCCGTAGAGGGGTTTGTTCAGACTCCAGGCCAGAGTTTTGGCGGCGGACAGGCCGACCACCAGGGCGCCGGCCAAACCGGGGCCGGCTGTGACCGCGATCGCGTCCAGGTCGTCCAGCGCCACATCGGCTTCTGCCAGGGCTCTTTCCAGGGTTGGTTGCAGAGCCGCCAGATGGGCCCGGGAAGCGATTTCCGGCACCACGCCGCCGAAACGAACGTGCTCGTCAACCGACGACGCCACCTGGTTGGCCAGCAACTGGTGGCCCCGGACGATGCCGACGCCAGTTTCGTCACAGCTGGTTTCGATGCCCAGCACCAAGGGCCCTTCATTTTTGCCGGTCATCGGTCCCCCTTTCCCATCCGACCTGACCTTAGTCACTCCATCCAATCCTCACGACCGCTCGGCCCACCAGGCCTGTTGCCATCACTCGCCACCGTCGCCGTCAGCTTGATCGCTCCATCACCCAGGCATCATCACCCAGGCCGTAATAATCCGGCCGCACGGCGATGGTTGTGAAACCGACTCGCTGATAGAGGCTGATGGCCGCCGTATTACGCGCCGACACTTCCAACAACACCCGTTGGACACCGGCCTGACTAGCTTGTTGGCAACCGTTTTCGAGTAATCGAGTGGCTAAGCCAGCGCGACGGTGGTCCGGGTGAACACTTAAACGCCGCAGGTCGGCAACCTCATCCAGCCACGACCAGGTCGCCACCGCCACCAGCGGACCTGATTGTGAATCGATCGGCGTGGACGCGGTCACTTGTTCGATCAGGCTGACCAACCGCCCCCGATCACTGTCGGCGGCAGCAATTTCTTCCCGCCACAGCTGCTCCGACCAGCGACCATGGTCAAAACTCGCCATTTCCAACGCCACGATGTCCGCCCAGTCGGACCCCGTGGCTAGGCGCAGTCGATAAACGGGCCCAGACGATTGGTCGAGCTGAGTTTGATCGGCCGTCCGCGACGTCATCGCGTCGGCCGCGCAACCAAAACCGATTTCCGGCCGGTCGGCACGGTCGCATCGGGGCGGCGCAGATAGAGCGGCTGTGAACCGACTTCGGGTAGGAACTCGCTTTGGGCCGCCAACAAACCGGCGTCAACACGTTCCGGTGAGGGCCAGGCCAGTGTCCGACCCACCAAGCCAGCAGCCGGTCCGACCACCGGCAGAGCCGCCGGTAAGTCAGTTGGCGACGACACTTGGGGTCCTTCCAAACGTTGCCCCCACCGGTCATAGCGAGCCCAGTAGACCTCACGTCGCCGAGCGTCGAGCACGACGCTGAACTGGCCGGACGTGTCCTCGTCGTCGGATGCTGGGAACGTCTCATCGAGCGCTCCCGTCACTGGCGCGACAACTTGCTGGGCGAGCGCTCCGGTCACTGGCGCAACAACTTGCGGACCGGTCGTCGGTAACCGCTCACTAGTCGCGGCAATGCTCGTCTCAGGCCCCAAGGCCAGACGTTCCACCACCTCGCGAGCCACGATGTCGAGTGAACAAACCTGTCGCAGTGGCAGGTGGTAAGCCGTGGACAATGTCTGAGCGGCGGCGATGCCAACCCGCAGACCAGTGAACGGACCTGGCCCCATCCCGACCGCCAACCCGGTCACCTCCGTCATGTGCCAGCCGGCCTCGTCCACCACCTGGGCCAGCAACGGCACCAAAGCTTCAGCGTGCCGCCGGGAATCGTCCAGCCAGCGCCGACCGACGACGACACCAGCCTCAGCCAAGCCGACGGCGACGCCGGCTGAGGTGTCGAGCCCAATAATCCGACCGCTGGTCATACCAGGCTCCGATCTCGCAAATCATCAACCGGCGATTCCCCCGACCGCGGTGACGCGGTCGCATCACTCGGTGACCTGGCCGCATCGCCCTGTGGCGATTCCGGTGACGTAACCGGATCGTCCGGCGACCAAATCGGATCGCCCTGTGACGTGGCTGAATCGTTCTCGGTCCGTTCTCGGCTGACCAGATCATGCGCATCGTTTTGTGACGAGGCTGAATCGCTCAATGACGAGGCCGGATCGCCCTGTGACATGGCCACATCATCGGGTAGCGGTGTCGGATCTGGCAGCTGAACCGGTTCACTCCGGCGCAAATTTTCCAACCCGGCGTGACCAACCCACCGTGGTCCGTAAGCCCGAACCGTCACCAACCGGGTCTCATCGGCCAGTTCGGCCGACCGTTGCAGTTCAATCTCAAGCCAACTATCCGACAGGTATCCATCCAAGCCAAGTCCCCATTCGATAACCGTCACGGCGTCAGTCAT
>JAISGZ010000001.1 GCA_031262845.1 Propionibacteriaceae bacterium
CGCCGCTTGTTGCACGGTTTGTTGCACGGTGTTGTTCGACCGGGTCAGCGCTGGACCTTCAGCGTCACTCTTGGTTCTGGCGGCTAGTGCTCTGGCGGCTAGTGCTCTGGCGCACCTCAGGGAGGTTTTAATGGGCAGCTGACTAGGGATTTCCGGCCCAGGCTGTGGCTTCTAAACGTTCCGGTAGGCCAGGAAGGGAGAAGGGCGCGGCGACTGAAACCCGGGTCTCGACGGCGACGAAACCGGCGAAGGCGATGACCTGGCAGTCGTCGAGGGTGGCTTGGTGACTGGCGGCCACCGAGCGGGCGGCTTCACAGGCTTGTGACGTAACCGTCTCGTTGGCGCCGAAGTCGAGGGCGGCTTGGGCGCCGGTCAAGGCCGTCATATCGGCGGCGGCTCTGACCCGGTGCTGTGCTGTGAGAAAACTCGTGGCGGTCAGCAGCGCCCACAGCACCGTCACCAGGCCGAGGATGACACCGACCATCATGAGGCTGCCGGCCCCGGTTTCGGACCTGCGGTCATTGAAGGTGACTGATATTTGGCGCCTTCTGATCATTATGGAACACGACTTTCACTACGGGTTTCGGCGTCAGCGGAGACGGTGACTGGGAATAGCCAACGGCCCCACGGTCGGATTTCGATTTCAACACGAGCCAGAACTTGATCGCCGATTTCCTGTTGGCTGACATGGGCCTGCCCTGGCAAGTCTTGGCTGATGGCAGCGACAGCGGCTTGGTCACCCCGGGCCATTTGGCGGGTTATTTCGGCGGCCGCGTCAACGCAACGTAATTGGGTCACGATGATGGCGAAAACTCCGACTAAGAGATAGACGATGGCGGCGATGCCGACGGCACCGAAAGCGATTTCCAGCGTGACCATGCCTCGTTCACGAGTAGCTGGTGGCGGAAGTTTCCAGCGTGCTGGGCGTTTGGTGTCACAGGATTTGGGCTGAAGGCGGTCACGATCAGTTGAGGCTGAGAGGTTCCGGCGCTGGTCAGACCGGTAGCCAGGTGAATCGGAAGACCGTTGGGCGGGCTGGCCGGGAGAGTTGCGGCCGGTCGTAAATTCAGTCGTTAATTTAGAGGTGGTGAGTGAACGGGCCATGCCAGTTCCTTTCCAAGATCAGGCTAAAGAGATCACGAGCACAGTTGAGAAAGACAGCCGGGGCCGTGGCTGGCCGCCAGAAGGACGTGGCGGCCAGCCTTGGGCTGGCGTTAGCTCGCAAAATGGAGCTATTGACGAGCTGGGCTTTAGAAAGGCCACATCCCGGAAATAATGTTGAAGATTTGACCGGCAAATTTGACGAGGAAATCAAAGAACTGGTCGGTTTGCAGCAACTTGAAGACGAGGAAGCCGAAACCGGCGACGACGAGGATGCCAACGGCGTATTCGAGGATGGCCATCCCCTCTTCGCCCTTACGATGTAAAGCTAAGAACAAGCGTCCTAGTGGTGACTGAATGACGCGCCGCTTCAGTGACCGCTGTTGTTTCATGATGAGGTCCTTTCGAGACTCGATCTGTATTTACTGAATTGTTCTCAGGTATCCGAATTCGGCTGAATTCCGTGGAGGATTCCTGAGTTCACTAGAACCATGGGGCTTTGGCTGCCGTTTGTGTTCAACAAACGAGAAAATGTGGATAACTTGTCGGTGTCAGGCCACTCCTGTGAATAATCAAGGGGGGTCGTGATTCAGCACGAAATGGGCCAACCGATGAATCGAGTGAAGCAGTGAAGGTATAAAGACGTGGGCGTGGGCTTTTTGAGGCTGGACGATATGGCTGACAGCCTCCGACCGTCAGCCATATCGTCCAGGCGCTTCTCAGGTTGTTTCGTGGGTGAGCCGTCAGCCGAGCACTAGTTGGTTCGGAGAAGATGCCAACGGACTCGGCCTGGCGGTCATTCGTCGTTATCAGCAGTGCTTCTGGGTGGGGTGTTAGATCAGATGACTTTGCCCATCAAGGAGACCAAACTGTGACCAAAAGGTCGGTTTTCGACCGGTTTCATCGTGACGATCAGATGACTTTGTCGATGACGGAGACCAAGCCGGATGCCACCATCGGCACCAGGCCAAGCAAGACGAAGGCTGGGAGATAACACAGACTGAGTGGCAATACCGTCCGAGGGCCGACCGCTCGGGCCCGGACTTTGGCTTCGGACTCCGTGTCACGGCGCATTTCCTGGGCGTAATCGCTCAGCAACGAACCGACAGCCGTGCCCCAATCGGTGGCTCGAGCGACTTCCCGGGCCACCGGGCCCAGTACGGGGTCATCGTCTAAGCCGGACCAGGCCTGGGCATCGGTCAGACCAACGCTGATGCCCTGGACGACTCGGCCCAGGTGAGAACTGATTTCTGGCTCTGACAGCTGAGCCACGACCGACACCGCTTGTCGCAGCGGTAAACCAGCTTCAAGACAAGCCGCGATCGCATCGAGAGCACCAGGGGTTTGTAGTTTGAGCAACATCATTCGATCACGGTTGTGGCCTCGCTCCAGTCGGCCGAGAGCGATCGCCGTTACTGGCACGGCCACGAGTCCGAGCGCCAGACTGACTCCACCGAGATCACTCAAACCGAACGTCAGACAGAAACCGGCGAAGCCGCCGATCGCCCAGCGGGGTCCGACCGGCCAGGCGTCCGGACGAGCCTGGAGCCAGTTTGGCAGCCAATCTGGCCAGTGATTGCCCGCTGGCGGTCGCAACCGGGTCAAGGCGGCTGGTCGTACGAGATACCAGACAGTGACTGCGGCCGCCAGAGCGGCGGTTGTGATCAGCCGGAGAGCTTCCCGGTTCACGGCGACTGTCCGATCTTTGAGGCTGTGTTCAGGCGGGTTGTGGTGGTCGAAGTGGTCGCACGAGAATCAAGCCGCCGCCAACCTGACTTCTGAAACGGCCGTCGTAAGGGCGTTAGACGAGCCGCTCGAGTCGCCAATTGGTCACTCCACAAAGCCCCGGCGCAGGCCAGGGCTATCCCCACCAGCAGACACATCCGGCCAGGCCAGGTTGAGGTCAGAAATTCGAAGGGATGGCCGCCAACGAAACTGGCGAGGCCGAAACCGGCCAACGGTAAGACGGCCAGAATCTGACCGCTGGCTCGTGTCGCCGACAGTTCTTGGGCAATCGTGGTCGCCAGATCGGCCTGGGCGGCCAGGTTGGCTTGGCAACGTTTGAGCACGGTGTGCAGCGGTGCCCCTGTCCGTTCGGTCAGTTCCCAAGCCCGCGCCACATCGATCAAGCCAGCGGCACCCGGTTGCTGGCCAGTTTGACGTAGGACCGCCGCCGTTGCCCCGCCCATCTGAGCGGTGGCAGCGGCCGGTAACAGGATTGGGCAGTCCAAACCGGCCCGGGTCAAAGCCCGCACGGGCACATGACCCTGAGCCAGGAGAGCTTCCAAAATTCGGCAAGCCCGGGCGACTGCTGTGGTCGTGGCCAAAGCCTGGGCATCCCGGCGACGACGCCAGATCAAGTAACCGATGGTGGCGGCGACCAACACCACTGCCACGACGACGACCCCGATCGCTGACATCAAACCGAGCACCAGGCCGACCACGAGTAAGGCCGCCAGTCCCGGCCGCCATCGGGTTCGGTGGCTGGCGACGACAGGTGGTGCCAGACGCTTGAGTGACGTGGTGTCGCCCGGTTTGGTCCACAATGCAGCCGCCAGACCGGCCAAGAAGACAACTAGCCCGGTCATGTCAGACCAGCCTGGTTCAAATTCCGGTCCAACGTTTCCCAACCCGGCCCGCGCTCCGCCACACCGTCACACAGTCGCCAAGCCGACACGGTCTCGACCAGCCCCGAAGCTTGACGACGCAGCAGGCCAATCTCACGAACAAAGCGTTGACGACCCTCCCGGGCGACGTGGATGATGACCGATAAACCGGCTGCCACTTGGGCGTGAGTCGCCATCCGGTTGAGTCCACCCAAAGCCGCCAAGGCTTCCAACCGGGCCGGTACGTCGGCCACCGAGTTGGCGTGGATCGTGGCACAACCACCTTCGTGACCGGTGTTGAGGGCGCGCAGTAAATCGGTTAATTCGGCTCCCCGGACTTCGCCGACCACGATTCGGTCCGGCCGCATACGCAGCGCTTGCCGGATCAGGTCGGTCATCGTGATCAAACCGGCACCCTCAGCGTTGGCCGGCCGTGACTCCAGACGGACCAGATGAGGGTGATCAGCCTCCAACTCCAGCGAATCTTCGACCACGAGGATGCGTTGGTCGGGCGCGATCAGGCCGATCAAGGCGGAGAGCAGGGTCGTTTTGCCCGAGCCCGTACCGCCGGTGACGAGAAATGCGGTTTTGGTTTCGATGACACGGCGGAGCACCTCGGCCGCCACTGGATGTAGCGAGTCCGCGGTCACCCAGTCGTCCAAACCCAAGCGTCGCGTCGAGGGAACGCGCAGTGACAAGCAGGTTCCCGGACTGGCCACGGTGGCCAAAATGGCATGAACCCGGACTCCGGAGGCCAAACGGGCATCAACGAAAGGCGAACCATCGTCGAGCCGACGCCCGACCGAGGCCGCTAGCCGGGCCGCCAATTGACGCACCGCATCGTCCGACTCGAAACGAACCTCAGTCAGCTCCGGACCGTCGCCGCGGTCGATGTAGACCCGATCGGGGCCGTTGACCAAGACATCAGTCACTCCGGGCAAGGTCAACAGCGGGTCGAGCAAGCCGGCGCCGACCGAATCACGGCGCACGGCTCGCTGCACCTGAATGACCGCGGCGTCGGACACCACTTGGTCGCAGCGGCGTAAAGCTTCGGCCACATCGGCCGCGGTCGGCATCCGCCCGAGCAAGGCCAGCTGGGCTTTGACCGGGGTAATGACAGCGTCGGTCAATCTCATCGCGACCGCCGATCAGTCGCCGGCGAAGGCCCAGTCGGGCCGATCAGCTGGTCGATTATCTGACGGCACAGACGAGCCCACCGCCGACCGGCTAAACGACCAGGTGGCAAGCCACGATCGGCCAGCAGCGTCAAGCCCGGCAGAGTCGGCAGGGAAGCCAGCAGCGAACAGCCGAGGGCATCCGCCACCGCCGACGGCGCAATCGCTCCCGAGCGGTCGGTCCGGACGACGACGTCGACCCGGCGATCGGTCAGATCAGCCAAGACCGCAGTGGTCGCGGCCACGGAACGGACCGACTGGCCACACACCGTGACCAGGCGAGTGGCGGCCCGGATAGCTTCGTCACGGGCCGGGCTGGCGGCCCGTCCGACATCGGCGACCACGACTGCCCCGGTCCGGGCCAAACCATCGATGACCGCACTGACGGCTTCGGCTGGCGGGTCACGTCGGTCGGTTCGGCTGGCCGCGACTACGGCCAGGCCGTCGACCGTGGGCAAACGGCCACTGAGGTCAGCCACCTGGCCGGTTGCCGAACGCAAAGTATCCCAACGCCAGCCCGGTTCGGCTTCCGCTCCGACGACTAAGTCGAGACCACCGCCGAGAAAGTCGAGATCGAGTAAAGCCGCTGGCCCTCGCCGTTGAGCTGCCAAAGCCAGACCGGCCGCCAAGGTACTCGCACCGACGCCGCCGGCGCCGGGGACGATGGCGATGACCGGTCCGTGGGAAGACACCGAGCCACTGACGACTTGGGCTAGCCAACGAGAGCCTGATGGCAGCGTGATCACGGTTGCTCGCAACGGCATCGACCAAGCCGCGAGCTGATCTTCGGTTCCGGCCGGCCCTAACAGATAGATGTCGGATCGCGGCGGCAAAGCCAAACCAGCCACCGTAGCGGCCAAATCGAAGCCGACCAGAACCATCGTGGCGTCGCGCCAGCGGGACCGAATATCACTCGGCTGCGACACCGTGGCGACAGCACTATCGCGGGTAGCGGCAGCCGCTAAAACCGCTTGGACTAAGTCAGAGTCGCCACTGATCAAAACTGTGGTCGTACGTCCGGTGTTCACGTTCGGACTATGAGTCGAAAACCGATCAATTGGTCACTGACGAGACAAAATGTGGATAACTCAGATTGTTCTGGCTGTTCTGTGGATAACCGCTCCGGAAGCCAAGTTTTGTCACATGGTCTTGACAGGGTGGTTGACATGACTCAAAGAGGAGGCGATATGAGGTCGCAGGAAGCGGTTAATCCCGGCGTGCGTGGCGGTGTACCCGGAATGAGTTCAGTAGAGTCGTCCCATGGCTTCGCGTTTGGTTTTCCCGCCGACCGCCCTGTCTTGGTTGCTCGGTGGAAAACGCGCCCGCGTACTCGTGATCGGCGCCACTGGCGGCTACCCAGGTTTGTTCGTCCGAGCTGGCCACGATGTCACGGTGGTCGATCGCGACCCGGCTCGGCTGAGCCTTATTCGCGACCGCCAGCCACAGGTTCACGTGATCACTAGCCGGGCTGAGGCGTTGCCGTTCGACCCGAGTGCGTTTGACGTGGTCGCTGCCATGCAGAACTTTCATACCTTTGCTCCGGGCCTGGCTTTGGCGGAGTGGGCCCGGGTCTTAAAGCCTGGTGGCTGGGTGGCGCTGGCCTATATCAAACGGGATGATTCGATTCCTTGGGTGCGCAAGTTAGCCCAGATTATTCAGACCCGGTTACCGGATGCCATGCGCGGTGATTTCGGCGATGAAACCTTGGCTCACTTGGCCCAGTCGCCCTATTTTCCCGCCTGTGAGCAACGCCATTTCCGGTTGTGGGCCCCGTGTACCCGCGAGGAACTCCAAGCCCAAGCCGAGGTTGCCCAGGGTGCCGACCAGTTACCAGCCGGCCAGTTGCAACAACTGGTCGAGGAAGTCGGTCAGCTCTATGACGACTACGCTCGCGTGCCTGATCCGTTGCAGTTGCCGTATTCGCTGGTCGGAGTCCGGGGTTTGGTCGACCACAGTGAGTTGACGTCAGCGCTGGCGCCGCCGGACGACGGTCTGCGGATTCTCTGAGCCCTATTCCACCAAGCATCGTCTTGGCGAGCGTCCCCTGATACGTTCGCTGGTGGGATGAGTGACGCGAAAGCGGACTGGAAGCCCGTCGAGTGTTGGCCGGACTGTCCACGTCCTGATCAGTGGCCGCTCAATCGTTGATGATCGGTGAATTAGAGCTGAGGCTGACGGAATCGTCCCAGCAACGACCAAAGCGTCCAAGCCAAGGCTCACTGACCACCACGATCTGTCGTCACGGAACAACGGGCGTTAGGCTGGGACATAAGTCAGTCTGGGTTAGCCAGTGACGCAAGGAGGTCCCTATGTTCGGCCATGACGAGACTAAAGCCTCATCGGAGCGGTCGGATGTCGCTCAATTAGTCAGTTCGATCACGGGGGACGTGCGTCAGATCATCCAGGGTGAGGTCGCTCTCGCTCAAGCCGAGTTACGGGTCTTAGGCCGGCGACTGGCACTGGATGGGGCTTTGCTCGGTCTGATCGTTGGCCTGGTCGCGGTGTCCGCCATCGTTGTGGCGGGATTGGTGGCCGTTGGTTTCAGCTGGTTGCTGGGCGCGACGACGTCACTGTCACCGTGGGCTTGCGGCTTCTTGGGCTGCCTGATCGCGCTGGTGTTGTTCCTGGTCATCATTGGGGTGACCGCCGTGGTTCTAGTCAAGCGTCTGAAAGGCGACAGCGCGGAACTGAAAACCGCCATTGGCCGAATCAGCGACACGACCAAAGAAGCCTTCGGCGCCTTGCAGGAGGGTGTGACCCAGGGCCAGGAGTTGGTGGAGTCACAAAGTCGACGCGACTAGTGGTCTGTGTCAGGGAATCGTTGGGTTGGCGCCGTCTTCGTTGTTAGCTGCTCGGACACTTAGCCGAACGCCCACAGGTTGCCAAGAATGACCTGTCATTGGCGGCCTAGCGAGGACTTAAACCGGCCGCCAGCGTGGTGGCACCGGCCGAATATCCGACGGGTCCCAATCTTGTGACCAGCTGCCCGCCGTTAACAAGGCGTCGAGTACGAAGGCCGTGAAACCCCAGATAAAAAGGTCATCCGCCTCAAAACCAGGTCCGGTCGCACCGCGTGGATGAAGCCAAGTGAAGCGATGGTCGGGGTCAGCGAGGTGTGACACTGGTAAATGGGCGATGGCGGCAACTTCGGCCGGGTTGGCCGTCAAGTGAGCCTGACCGTCCCACCAACCGACGACCGCCCGGACCGCGAACCGGCTGACGTCGATTCGCGACGGCGGTAATTCGCCGATCACGTGAACTGCCGCCGTCGCCAATCCGACTTCTTCCTCGGCTTCACGACAGGCCGCCATCGTTGGCGTCTCGCCAGCTTCGATACCGCCGCCGGGGAACGAAACCTGCCCGGCGTGGTGTGTCAGTTCAGCCGATCGGACGGTCAGCAAGACGGTCGGGTCGGTTTGGTGGTCCAACAACACGAGGACGGCGGCGCGTTGGACGGGTCCTGGAGCGGCCGCAGTTGACGACAGGGCGGCGTTAACCTCGGCGGAGGTTGAGAGTTGACTCGCCAATTGAGCCAGAGACGGTGGAAGCGGTGGTTGGTCTGTCGTCACTCGGTCAGCCTAGTCGCCTGTTGCGCTTAACAGTCGAGTCATTCGTGGTGACCGCTGGCCCCGCCGTGTAGTGCGAATATGTCATTGATGTCGCGACCGGGCAACAGTGGGCGGTCACGTCAGAAATCTCCAATGCAAAAGAATCTCGGGTCATTCGCAGTAGTCAGTGGCGTGACCAACCAGGCGGAAAAGGAAGGAGAGAAGGTAGCGGTCAACGGCTTGAAACCGCAGCCGGCGCCGCGATGTTTCGCGCCACGTTACTCTAGGGGGCATGGCGAATCGACGTCTTACTCTGGGATCGACGACAAAGTCGATGCTGATGTTTCTCGGGCTCAGTATTTTGGCCGGTGCTCTGATGGCTGGGTTGGCGGTGCCGCTGGCAGCCTTGGCCGGGGTGACGGGCACCGTCGTGTCCGATTCCATCGACTCTCTGCCGGCTTATCTCGACACACCGCCAGAGGCGATGCGGACGACGATTTATTTGGCTGACGGATCGGAATTAGCCCGTCTTTACGATGAAAACCGCGAGGTGTTGTCGTCGCTGGATGAGATTTCTCCGTTGATGCGCCAAGCCCAAATTGATATCGAAGACGAACGTTTTTACGATCACGGCGCGATGGATTTAAAAGGTACTTTCCGGGCTTTTCTCAGTAATATCGTTGGTGGGGCGACCCAGGGTGGTTCGTCGATTACT
>JAISGZ010000119.1 GCA_031262845.1 Propionibacteriaceae bacterium
TGTCTGACCTGGGCCCGGGGCACCATTTCCTCGATCCAGATGACCGACCGGCCACTGGCCTTGAGGGCACCGAACGCGGTGTCGAACTCCTCGGCGATCTCAGCCGTGTCCGGCGCTCCGGCCAGCAGTAACAACTGCGTCTCGGGATCGAACTGTTCGGCCGCCCGGACCAGATGAACCAGGCCCTTCTGGCGCGTGATCCGGCCCACGAAAACCACCAGCGGCCGATCAAGATCGACGCCCCAGGCGGTCAATTGACTGGTCTCGAAATCGGGCTGGAACTCGGTCGTGTCGATACCGTTGTGAACGACGTGGACCTTGGCCGGATCGAGTTCCTCATACGACGCCAGCACATCCCGCCGCATCCCGGCCGAAACCGCGATCACGGCCGCCGCGTCGAGGAAACTGGTCTTCTCAGCCCACAGTGAAACGTCGTAGCCACCACCGAGTTGTTCGCGCTTCCAGGGCCGGTGCGGTTCCAACGAATGGGAAGTCACGACGTGGGGAATGGAGTGGAATTTCCCGGCCACCAAACCGGCCAGGTTGGCGTACCAGGTGTGTGAATGGACCAAGTCGACCTCGGGTACCGCCGCCGCCATGGCGATATCGGTCCCGAGCACCCGCAGCGCGGCATTCGCCCCCTCCGGGTAGTTTTCCGGATGAGCCGTCGCCCCCGGCCGCGGCTGGCCCATACATTGGACATCGACCAGGTCGAGCAGGGGCTTGAGATGAGTCACCAACTGGCCGACGTGAACGCCGGCGCCGCCGTAGATGTAGGGGGGGTATTCGCGGGTCAGAACCGAAACTTTCATGGTCTGATCGTAGCCAACGCCCCGGTCGCCGGTAACGGGCTGTCCCGGCAGTCAGACCAGCCTTTTCCTGGTCTCTGCCCGACCTTCAGTGCCGGCCATTCACGACCTCAGCCGCCGGTGGTGGCTGCCCCGGCCAGTTTGACGTCAATCGTGGTCTGGCCCACGGCGGTTGGGGCTGTCCTGGGTCCGGCTGGAACGGCCCACCGCTGCGCCATGGCTGCCAACAACTCGATCCAGTCAAGGCTGTCCTGGGCTTGGCCGCGGACCGTACTGGAGCGACTCAACGCGATCGGCTACTAATTCGACTAAAGTTCCCCTGACGCGCTGATCAAGACTGGAGAAACGACTATGACCTATGTCATCACGTTGCCGTGTGTCGACACCAAAGACAAAGCCTGTGTCGACGAATGCCCCGTCGACTGTATTTATGAAGGCCTGCGGACGCTCTATATCAACCCCGACGAGTGTGTCGATTGTGGCGCCTGTGAACCGGTCTGCCCGGTCGAAGCGATCTTCTACGAAGACGATTTGCCGGCCGAATACAGCCAATTCCTCGAAATCAACGCCAGCTTCTTCAACGATTTGGGGGCGCCCGGCGGTGCCGCTCGGCTCGGCCCGCTGGACAAGGACCAGCCGGCGATTGCCGCTTTACCGCCCCAGGACGAGTAGATGCACCGCCTGGGCCCGTCGCTGCCCGACTTCCCTTGGGACACGATCGCGGCTATCAGCCAACGGGCCCGCAACCATCCCGGTGGTATCTGCGACCTGTCGGTCGGTACCCCGGTCGACCCGGTGCCGGCGCTGGCTCAGGCGGCTTTAGCGGCTGCCGCCGACAGCCCGGGTTACCCTCAGGTCTGGGGCACGCCGGAACTGCGCCAAACCATCATCGGCTATCTCGAACGCCGCTGGGGCGCCACCAACCTGACCGAGGCGGGCGTCGCGCCGACCATCGGCAGCAAGGAATTCATCGCCGGTCTGCCACTGTGGTTAGGCCTTAAACCCGGCGATCAGGTAGTCATCCCGGCGGTCGCCTACCCGACCTACGAGGTCGGCGCCCGGTTAGTTGGGGCGGAACCGATACCGGCCAGCAGCCCGGACCAGGTAGCCGATCTGAAACCAGCTCTGGTCTGGACGAACTCGCCGTCGAATCCAACCGGCGCCGTCGATTCGGCCGACCAGACCCGGGCCTGGGTGCGCTACGCCCGCAGTCGTGGGGCGGTCTTGGCGGCCGACGAGTGTTACGGCGAATTCGGCTGGACAGCGGAACCGGTCAGTGTCCTCGACCGGGCCATCAACCACGGTGAAGTCGATGGTTTGCTGGCCGTCTATTCGCTGTCGAAACGCTCCAATCTGGCCGGCTACCGGGCCGGCTTCGTGGCCGGTGATGCGGAGTTGGTGTCGGGTCTGGTCGGTCTGCGCAAACATCTCGGCCTGATGACCTCACAACCGGTCCAAGCGGCCATGGTGGCCTTACTCAATGACTCCGATCACGTCACCGAACAGCGCCACCGTTACGCCCAGCGCCGCCACTGGCTCATCCCCGCCCTCACCCAAGCCGGCTTTGAGATCGCGGATTCACAAGCTGGTTTGTATCTTTGGGCGAGCCGTCACGAACCCGGTCGACAGACCGCTGCCTGGCTAGCCGAGCGCGGCATCCTGGTCGCCCCCGGTGATTTCTACGGCCCGGCCGGAACCGACTGGGTCCGGATCGCCTTGACCGCAACCGATGAGCGCATCACAACGGCGGTTCAGCGTTTGGCCGCCGCCTGACCGGTCAGTCGTCGAAGTCCCGCCGAAAGTCCTCCAGTCGCTGCCCGGCGGCCGCCCACAGGGCCGGGTCGACGGGTTGTTCGGGATTGACCGGTAGCCGGTGAAAGACCAGTTCCTGACCAGATCGATCGAGCCGCCGTTGCACCGTCACGACGACACCCAGTTCGCGCGGGCCAAGCAGTTCCTCAACCAGGATGGTGGAGTCGATTTGTTCCCGAAAAACCCCGGGTAAGGAACCGGGTTCCACGAGGTCCAGGCCGTGTGCTTGGCCGGTGCCCTCCCCCCAGCCCCGGCGAATGCAGGCCGGCTGCCAACTCCCCCGGACGAAGTCGTGCCAGGCC
>JAISGZ010000182.1 GCA_031262845.1 Propionibacteriaceae bacterium
CAACCGTCGAGGGCCGTGTCGATGGCTTGTTTGAGTTTGAGGACGTTACGGCCGGTCAGAGCCGAAATGTTGACGGGCGGCGCCCAGGCCACGTGGCCAAGGTCACGTTCGACCTCCCGGCCCAGGTAGCGGCGGCGTTCCTCGTCGGTCAAATCCCATTTGTTGTAGGCCAAGACCAGCGCCCGGCCGGCCGTGATGATCGAGGACAGGATGCGTAAATCTTGTTCCGAGACCGGTTCGGCGGCGTCAATCAACATGACACAGACTTCGGCCCGTTCGATCGCCGCTTGAGTCCGTAGCCAGGCGTAATACTCGTGCCCGCTCGACTCTTTGACCCGGCGGCGGATACCGGCCGTGTCGATGAACTGATAGACCTCACCCTCCAGGTCGATCAATTCATCGACCGGATCGACGGTCGTCCCGGCGACATTGTCGACCACTGACCGGACTTGGCCGGCCAACTTGTTCAAGAGTGATGACTTACCGACGTTGGGCTTACCGACCAGCGCCACCCGGCGCGGTCCCGTCACCTCTTCGTCGGCTTCGGCCGGCGCCTGGGGCACGGCCTCCAAAATGGCGTCGAGGAGATCGCCCGAACCCCGCCCGTGGAGGGCTGACACCGGGCGCGGCTCCCCCAGCCCCAAGCTCCACATGACGGCGGCTTCCGCCTCGGCCCGGACATCGTCGACCTTGTTGACCGCCAAAATGATCGGCTTGCGGGCCCGCCGCAACACCTGGACGACGGCTTCGTCCTCGTCGGTCACACCGACCGTGGCGTCAACCACGAAAACCACGGCGTCGGCCGCTTCGACCGCCAATTCGGCTTGTTCGGCGATCTGGGCCGACAGCCCCTGGGCGTCGGAAATCCAACCGCCGGTGTCGGTGATGATGAATTCACGGCCCGACCAGATGACGTCGTAGCTGACCCGGTCCCGCGTCACCCCCGGCGTGTCCTCGACCACCGCCGCCCGGCGACCGAGCAGACGATTAACCAAGGTTGATTTGCCGACATTAGGCCGACCCACGACCGCCACGATCGGTTTGCCCGCCATCGACTGCTCCTCAAGCTGAGATCGGGCCGACCAAGTGTCGGCTCGACCGACGCAGTTTAGTCGCCCTGGGGCTCGGCCTGGTCATGGCGACGCTGATTGGGCCTGGTGGGGCGCCCAGCCGCGTTGTCGTCGTCGCCGGTTCGGCTCGGCCTGGTCCATGACGAGGCTGATCAGGCCTGGCCGAGAACCGATCCAAGTCGGCCGCAACCGTCACCGACCGGACTGATCGGAAGTTGGCCGCCCCCGGTGGTGGGACACGGCCGACTGATCCGGCTTCTTCGGCGACCAGTCAACCGGCGAGTTAGCCGAGGCAGCCTGGGTTTGACTGGAGCGACGGAAAATGAAATGCCGTTGGACGTAGTAGTTGATGACGAAAAGCGTGCTGTCGACGACGATCTTGCTGACGATCAGCGGAATCGGGAGATGGGACAAGACTTGAGTCGTGACCGCGCTGATCACCATCGCCGAGGCGAAGAGCAGAGCGTATTGGGGGGCGCTATGTGTCGACCGCCGCCGATCGCCGAACACCAGCCGTTTGTTAACCGTGTAGTTGACGACGCCGGACAGTAGCCGGGCAATGACGGTGGCGGCGGCGACGGACTGCGGCCAGGCCGCCAGCAGAGGTACGAGGATGAGAAAAGCCGCCAGATCGACGGCCGCCCCGAGCAAGGACGACAAACCGAATTTGACGATGTTGTAGTAAATCCGGAACGAGTCCCGGACCGGCCGGAAATGGGAGTGCGAATTGTCGTCCCGGTAGATCGTCGTAATCGGCAGGGCAACGAACGGCACTTTGGCTTCAGCCAGCGCCATCAAGACATTCATCTCGTATTCGAAACGGTCACCGGGCACCGCCAAAAAAAGCTCAAGCTGCTGGGCCGACAACCCGCGCAAGCCGGTTTGGGTATCAACACAGGTGACCCCCGATTCCAACCGGAACACCAGCGAGGTCAAGCGGTTCCCCGTCCGGTTTTTTCGCGGCACGTCGGCCCCCGAGAAATCCCGCACCCCGAGAACCAGCGCCTGAGGCTGATCAAGCAACGCCTGAGCCACCCGGCCGATGTCGGTGGCCGAATGTTGCCCATCAGAATCGGCCGTGACGTAGCCCACCGCTTCCGGCCACCGCTCGGCCGCATAGGCCAGCGCGTTTTTGAGAGCCGCCCCTTTGCCACGGTTCACCGGGTGACGCAGCACCGTGCAACCGAGGGTTTCGAGTTGGTCGAACAGCGGTTGGAAATCGGGCCCACTACCGTCGTCGATGATGAGAAGCCGCTGTTGGTCGGCCGCGATCAAGTCGTTGACTAAATCGACCAGATGATGATCTGGTTCCAGCGCCGGAATGACGACAACCGGCGTCGACGCCGCTATTTGAGGTGTCACACCTCACCACCCGATAATCAAGCTGCTCAGGGCAGCACAAACGAAGGCACCGAAGGGTCAAGCAAGACCATTACTGAATCACAGAGGTCGGAGGCGAGTAATTTTATGAAGGTCCACCGCTCTTCGGAATTACTTCACCTAGGATAGGTCGTTTTGCTAATTATCCCAAGCCAAAGGC
>JAISGZ010000222.1 GCA_031262845.1 Propionibacteriaceae bacterium
CCCGGACAGATTCTTTACTGGAGGAAATCACTATGGCTCGTGCAGTTGGCATCGACCTCGGCACCACCAACTCTGTCGTCGCCGTCCTCGAAGGCGGCGAACCCACGGTTATCCCGAACGCTGAAGGCGCCCGGACTACGCCTTCAGTGGTCGCCTTCGCCAAAGGCGGCGAAGTCCTGGTCGGCGAGGTGGCCAAGCGCCAGGCCGTCACCAACGTCGAACGAACCGTCCGCTCGGTCAAGCGCCACATGGGCACGAACTGGTCGATTGATATCGATTCCAAGGACTACAAGCCGCAACAAATTTCAGCTTTCGTCTTACAGAAGCTCAAGCGCGACGCCGAGGCCTATCTCGGCGAAACGGTCACCAACGCTGTCATCACGGTCCCGGCCTATTTCTCCGACGCCGAACGCCAGGCCACCAAAGAAGCCGGTGAGATCGCCGGTCTGACGGTCGACCGGATTATCAACGAGCCGACCGCCGCCGCTCTGGCCTACGGCCTCGATAAGGGCTCGGCCGATCAGACGGTGCTGGTCTTCGACCTCGGTGGCGGTACCTTCGACGTCTCGTTGTTGGAGATTTCCGAAGGCGTCTTCGAGGTCAAGGCCACCAACGGCGACAACCGGCTGGGTGGCGACGACTGGGATCAGCGGGTCGTCGACTGGCTGGTCAAGGAATTCAAGAACATCCACGGGGTCGACTTGTCGAAGGACAAAATGGCTCGTCAGCGCCTTCAAGAAGCCGCCGAACGGGCCAAGATCGAGTTGTCCAGTGCCCCGGAAACTCAGATCAATCTGCCGTACATCACGGCCGGCGCCGACGGCCCGCTCCACCTCGACACCAAGCTCAGCCGGGGTGAGTTCCAGCGCATGACCCAAGACCTACTCGACCGTTGCCGGGCGCCTTTCAACAAGGTCATCTCGGACGCCAAAATCTCGATCGACAAGATCGACCAGGTCATCTTGGTCGGCGGTTCGACCCGGATGCCGGCCGTCACCGATCTCGTCAAGGAGATGGCCGGTAAGGATCCTCACAAGGGCGTTAACCCCGATGAGGTGGTGGCGCTCGGCGCCGCCCTCCAGGCCGGTGTGCTCAAGGGCGAAGTCAAGGACGTGCTCTTGCTCGACGTCACGCCGTTGTCGCTCGGGATCGAGGTCAAGGGCGGTCTGATGGAGAAGATCATCGAGCGCAACACGACGATTCCGACCAAGCGGTCACAGATTTTCACGACTGCCGAAGATAACCAGCCGTCGGTCTTGATCCAGGTTTACCAGGGCGAACGTGATTTCGCTCGTGACAACAAGTCGCTCGGTAACTTCGAACTGACCGGTATCTTGCCGGCGCCGCGGAATATGCCTCAGATCGAGGTGACGTTCGACATCGACGCCAACGGTATCGTCCACGTGTCGGCGAAAGACCTGGCCACGGGCAAGGAACAGTCGATGACGGTGACCGGTGGTTCGGCTCTCGGTAAAGATGAGATCGACTCGATGATCCGCGAAGCCGAGACCCGGGCCGAGGAAGATCGCCAGCGTCGTGAATCGGTCGAATTGCGGAATGAAGCCGATGCCTTGGCCTTCCGGACCGAGAAGATTCTGACCGATCACGCCGATGTCTTGACCGACGAGATGAAGACGGAGATCAACGAGGGTGTGACCCGGTTGAAGGAAGCTCTCAAGGGTGACAGCGACGAGGAAATTCGTCAGGTCATGGAACAGGTCAACCAGCGGGCGGCCAGTATGGGCCAAGCCGTTTATCAGGCGGCTCAGGCCAAAGCTCAAGCTGAAGCGGCCGAGACCAACGCTGATGGCGACGGCCCGACGGCGGCCGACGATGACGTGGTCGACGCGGAGATCGTCGACGAGGAAGACAACAAGTAGGGCCGCGTTGGCCGACGGTCGGTTGGGTTACCAGCCGCCGTCGGCCAACCGGACCACTGGCCACTCGACCTTTGGAATTGACGGCGTCATTCGCCGACGCTGGTTCGATTTCGGCGGGTGGCTACATGTTGTGTCCGTTGTCCAAGCTCAAGGAGAACCATGACCGAGCCGACCCCCCCGACTGATGGTTGGGATAACGCGCTGCAAGATTTAGTCGATGACCACGTCGCTCCGGCTCCGGCCGAACCCGAGGCAGCCGCCTTGGACCAGGTCACCGAGGGTGAATTAGTCTCGACTCCCGAAACCATGTTGGCCGAGCGGACGGCCGACTTACAACGTCTCCAAGCCGAGTACGTCAACTACAAAAAGCGGGTTGACCGCGACCGGGCGGTGGCCCGCCAAGGTGGTATCGAAGCCGTCTTGACGGATTTGTTGCCAGTTCTCGACGGTATCGCGGCGGCCCGGGCCCACGATGAATTGACCGGTGGCCTCAAGCTGTTGGCCGACGAGTTGGCCAAGATCGCCAATAAATACGGCTTGGAGTCGTTTGGGACCGTGGGCGACCCCTTCGATCCCCATATTCACGAAGCTCTCATGACCGTCGAACAGCCGGGTTACAGCGTCACCAGTGTGGCTCAGGTGTTCCAGTCGGGCTACAAGCTGACGGACCGGGATTGGTTGCTGCGGCCGGCCCGCGTGGCGGTTGCAGAACCGACTGAGCCGGAGTCGGCGACAGCGGCTGATGAAGCCGCCGAGTCGGCTGGTGTTGACTCCGAGGCCGCACCGAAGGTTGACGGTGATGACTCGGCAACCGCGCCTGATCAGGCCTAATCCCCACCGAACCACGAGCCCGCAGGGAAGGAAGGAGGCGTTGTGACGACGAAAGACTGGGTCGAAAAGGACTACTACGCCATCCTCGGCGTCAAGAAAGACGCCAGCCCGCAAGACATCAAAAAAGCCTTCCGCAAAATTGCTCGGGATAATCACCCCGATCGCCACCCTGGTGACGCGGCCGCCGAGAAGCGTTTCAAGGAAGCCTCCGAGGCCAACGACGTCTTGTCAGATCCGGATAAGCGGAAGGAATACGACAACGCCCGGGCCATGTTCGGGTCAGGTTTCCGATTCCCGGGCACGGGCGGTGCCCGAGGTGGTTCGACAACGGTCAATCTCGACGATCTACTCGGCCAATTCACGACCTCAGGGGCGTCTGGGCCGGGTGGGCTCGGCAATTTCTTTGATTTCTTCAACGGCAATCAGCGGGCCAGCCGGGGCCGCGGGCCACGGCGAGGAAACGACCTCGAATCCGAGGTCACGGTGTCGTTCCGCGACGCCGCCAGCGGTGTTCAGCTTGGTGTGCCGCTGGCTTCCGACGCGGCCTGCCCGACCTGTCACGGCACCGGCGCCCGGCCGGGTACCCAGCCGACGATTTGTCCGGTCTGCGAAGGCGCCGGCACGGTGTCTCGTCAGTCCGGCGGTTTCGCAGTTTCCGAGCCGTGTGCGCGCTGTCGGGGGCGGGGCTTGATCGTCGAAGATCCGTGCCCCCAATGTGGTGGTTCGGGCCGTTTGGCGTCAACCGAGACGGTTCAAGTCCGGCTCCCGGCTGGTGTCAGTGATGGCCAACGGATTCGGATCAAAGGCCGGGGCGGGCCGGGGTCATCCGGTGGCCGGTCCGGGGACTTGTATGTCCTCGTTCACGTCAAACCCCATCCGCTGTTCGGCCGTCAAGGCGACAATCTGACCTTGACCGTGCCGGTGACATTCGCCGAAGCGGCCCTTGGCGCGGAAATTGAGGCGCCGACGCTGGCCGGTGGCACGATCCGACTGAAGATTCCGGCGGGCACGCCGAACGGCCGGACTTTTCGGGTCCGAGGTAAGGGCATCGCCAAGAAAACGGGGACGACCGACTTGCTGGTCACGGTCGAGGTCCAGGTGCCGCGCCAGTTGTCGGAACAAGCTCAAGCCGCCTTGCAGTCCTACGTTGAATTAACCCACGAACCCGATCCTCGGGCTGCTCTCCTGAACCAGGTCTGACGATGCGTCCGCCATCCTCCGCCGGGTCCTGCTTCAGCCGAACTACCAGGTCGAAG
>JAISGZ010000013.1 GCA_031262845.1 Propionibacteriaceae bacterium
GAATCACCCAAGCGGCGGGTTGGGGTCGGCACGGGGCGGGTATGAGCCGCCAACGTGGCGTCGGTCGGATCGGGCGGCGACGATGACGACACCGCCTGGCTGGCTGATGATGACGACCGCTCCGAGATCGGTAATTGGGTCCACTGCTCCGATGGCGAACTGACTGTACTAGCGGATCGGGCTGAGGCCGGCGAACCCGGCGACATCTCCGGTGCCGAGGGCACAGGTGTGGAGGGGCGTGAAGCAGCTACCCAAGGCGGAGTAATCGGCGTGACCGGAGAGACACCAGGAACGAGTGAGACCGGCGGCACCACAGGCGTGGCCGGCGACACCACCGGAGTGGGCGTGGCCGGAGACGCTACTGACATTGGTGCGGTGGGAACGGCCGGGGTCGGATCAGGGGTGACCTCCGGCTCAGTTGAGGTCTGCCAGAAAGCCCGCCGGGCCCCCACGACAGCTTGAACAAAGGGGTCGCCTTGAGCTTCCAGCCAGTTCAAAAGATCCAGCGAAACGTGCCCATGACTAGCGATTTCCGGCCACAGCCCGGGATGGGTCCGGGCGATGACGGCCAAATCGTCGGCCGGGGTCGCCGGATCTCGAACGGCTGAACACGCCACCGTGTAGTCAGAAAAATCGGTCATATCCACAAAGGCCAGGGTCATTCACGAAGGATGTAGCGACTCCCTCGCGTTAACGTGGCTTCAGCGACCACCCGCTGGAGCCACGACGTCAACTCATTCTGCCACGGCTTCAGCCCATTGATTGGATAGCCTGCTGGACGGCGGTTTGAGCTTTCCCGATGGCCGCCTGGTAGCCAGCCAAGTCACCTTGTTGGAGCGCTGCCTGAGCGGCTTCGAATTGGCTTTCGGCCTCCTGCAACGACAGTCGGACGGCCGTGTCGCGGTCGACCGGTTCGGTCGAACTGCCGCTGGGATCAGCCGAGCCAGCCGGATCGTCGGTAGCACCGTCCTCACCGGTCTTGGCTCCGGCGTCACCGGAGAAGACCTGGTCCAAGGCGCCTTGAAGCGAATCCGAAATCCCGGTGTGGTCACCGAAGCGAACGACGACGTAGGTCAGGACCGGGAAGGCACCTTGGGTATCCCGTTGCTGGGTATAGACCGGCTCGACGTAGAGCAAGCCACCACCCAAGGGAATCGTCAACAAGTTGCCGTACTTGAGCGACCCTTGGTTCTCGAAGGGCAACAACCGGTTGGCCACGTCGGTGTCTCGGGTCAAGTTGTTAAAGGCCTGGCCCGGTCCCTCGATCTGTTGCTGGGCGGACATCTTGAGAATTCGTAAGCGGCCGTAGTCGGCACTTGTGGCCTCGGCCACAACCGACATGTAAGCGGCTAAATTCTCCCGGTTATACGGCGTGTAGACCGTAGTCAAACTGAACAACGGCTGCTCGTCGGCGAGAGTTTCGCCTTCGGCCGTCTCGGCTTCCGGCATCCGGATCGAGAGGTAGTAGGCCGGCTCCTTGGTTGCCGTGGTGCTGGCGGAGACGGGATCGGCCGGGATGTCCCAGCGGTCCGACTGACCGAACCAAACCTGAGGATCGGTGACGTGATACCGGTCGACCACCTGGCGCTGGATCTTGAACAAATCGGACGGATAACGCAGATGGGCCATCAATTCGTCGCTGATCTGAGACTTCGGCTGAACCGTATCGGGATAAACCTTCATCCAGGTTTGGAGCAGCGGATCGGTTTCATCCCAGGCGTACAACGTCACCTCACCCGAGTAGGCATCGACCGTAGCCTTGACGGAGTTGCGAATGTAGTTGATCTGATCGGACGGCCCCAGCCCGGCCAAGGCATTGGTTGTCTGGGTGTCGGCGATGGCCTCACTGATCGAGGTCCGCTGAGCGTTGGGGTAATACTGGCTGGTCGTGTAAGCGTCGACGACCCAGACGATCTGGTCCCCGACGATGGCCGGGTAGATGTCGGAATCGACGGTCAACCAGGGCGCCACCTGCTCGACCCGCTGCTGGGGCTGTCGGTCGTACAAAACCTGTGAGTTCTCGTTCACCCGGTCCGACAACAAGAGATTGAAGCTGGCGAACCGGGTCGCGTACAGCAAGCGGTTGATGAAGTTACCGACATCGACGCCGTAACCACCGTCGTAGGTGTTCTTGGCGTCGCCTTGGGGCATATCGAATTCAATCGGCTGCTCGCCCTCGGCCCGGCCGACGATGGCGTAGGTGTCGGCCAACTCACCGAAGTAAATCCGCGGTTGCTGGGGCACCAACTGGCCCTGAGTCGGAATGTCGTAAGCCAGCCATTCGGGCTGGCCGGAAGCCTGCCGCCGGTTACCGTAGGCGGCGATCAGACCGTAGCCGTGGGTGTAAACGGTGTGGATATTGTTCCAATCCTGGGTATCGAGCCGGGACTGGTCGATTTCTCGGGCCGCGATCACGACATCGGTCTCCTGGCCGTCGATGATGTAGCGGTCGACGTCCAGCACGCCGGCCACCGAATAGAAGCCTCGCACCTGTTGCAGCTGGGTGAAGGTCTCGCTGACCATGTCCGGGTCGATCAGGCGAATTCCCGGCAAGGTGGCGGCGTCTTCGCGTAACTGCCCGGCCGTGACCGTGGTGGTGGCCGAATAATCGGCGATCTCGACCTCGTCGATACCGTAGGCCGCCCGGGTGGCGGCGATATTCATCGCAATA
>JAISGZ010000032.1 GCA_031262845.1 Propionibacteriaceae bacterium
ACCAAGTCTCGTCGCGACCCGGACGCTCAGCGGCGTGTCAACGAAAAGTAAGCACACGCAACTGAACGATGTGCGAACACAGGCGACGTAAACCTGTCAGGGACAACCTGAAAAAGGCAAACCGCAACCGCTCCGACGTTCGGTTGGACACCGGCCTACTCGGCCGGCGGCACCTCAGAGGTCCGGCGCCGACGCCGACGCCGGGTTGGCCGGTCGGACTCGTTGACGGGGTTGGACTGTTGCCGGTCAGCCGTCGGCTGGGCCGGTGGAGTCACGGCAGCCGTAGTGGTGGGCTGATCAGTCGATGGGTCCGCACTACGGCGACGGCGGGTCCGTTGCCGGGCCGGCCGGTCGCTGGGTTGAGTCGCCACTGAGGTCGTGACCGGTTCAGAGGTAGCCGCGAAGGTCAGGTTGTTGGAGTCGCTGGAGCTTGAAGAGCGACCGGAAACGGACCGGTCTACTACCACCTGATCAGACCCGGCCTGATGGTCCGAACGGTCCGGACGATCCCGCCGGGTCCGCCGCCGACGGCCGGAGTCGGAGTGCCCGCCAGCTTCGTGATCATCACCGGCACGGTCAGACCGCCGCCCGCGCCCCGGCGAACGATCGTGACGAGCATCAGACCGGTCACCCCGGCGATGGTCGCGCGTCTCCGACCGCCGCGAAGAACTACCCATGGTCGCCGACGAAGGCTTGAGGCGGCCGGTCGCCGTCTCCGGAATATCCAAATCTGCCAGCAACTGAGGTGTCGTCGAGTAAGCCTCCATTGGCTCGTCGAACGGCAAACCGAGGGTTTGGTTGATGATCTTCCAGCGGTTCAGGTCGGACCAATCGACGAGGGTGATAGCGACGCCAATGTTTCCAGCCCGGCCGGTCCGGCCGATCCGGTGAACGTAGGTTTTCTCGTCGTCGGGGCAGTCGTAATTGACGACATGGGTCACCGAGTCGACGTCGATGCCGCGGGCGGCCACGTCGGTCGCCACGATGACCTGGGCCTGGCCAGCCCGGAAACGCTTGAGGGCGCGTTCGCGGATGACTTGGCTGAGATCGCCGTGAATACAGGTCGCCGAAAAACCCCGATCGGTCAGATCGTCGGTCAGACGCTGGACGCCCCTTTTGGTCCGGCAAAACACCATGACCCGGGTGGCGCTGGGCGATTGTAGGAGCTTGCCGACAATCGTCGGCTTGTCCAAGTCGTGGGCCTGGTAAACGAACTGAGTCGTTTGCGGCACCGTCATCGGCGAATCGTGGGCTTCGGCCCGGATATTGATCGGCTGCTGGAGATGCGACCGGGCCAGCGCCAGGATGGCCGACGGCATGGTGGCCGAGAACAACATCGTTTGCCGACCATCAGCCGGCGTCTGGGCGATGATCCGCTCCACGTCGGGCAGGAAACCCAAGTCGAGCATCTCATCGGCCTCATCCAGCACTAATTCGCTGATCTGATCGAGCTGTAAAGCTTTCCGGTCCATCAGGTCGATGATCCGGCCGGGAGTGCCGACGACGACATCGACGCCGGCCGTCAAGGTGTCGAGTTGGGTGTCGTAGCCGACACCGCCGTAGACCGTCAGCACCCGAGCCTGGCTACCGGCGCCGGCGATCGCCAAATCACCGGTCACCTGGAGTGCCAGTTCCCGCGTCGGACACAGCACCAGCGCCCGCGGCCGGACGTGAACCGGAGCCTCGGGGTCCGGGTCGGTCAAATTCAGCCGCTGCAACAGCGGAATCCCAAAGGCCAAGGTTTTGCCGGTGCCGGTACGGGCTTGACCGATCAGATCGGAGCCCTGCAAAGCGATCGGAATCGCCAAGGTCTGAATCGGGAAGGGGGCCGTAAAGCCGGCCGCCGTCAGCGAGTCGACGATCGCCGGGGCAACCCCTAAATCGGCAAAGGTCAGCGGCTGGCCGTCGGGGGAGACCGGGCTCAGAGCTGAGGCCAGGGTCGGCGTCGCCTCGCTGGCTTCGGTCGCGACCGCTGTCGCTGGTAATGATGTTGTTTCAGTCATCAGGCTCTCAGATCGCCCCGAAGCCAACCGGCCGGGCGTGTTCGGTGCCAAGTTCAACGTAGCCGATGCCGGTGCCGGGGATGAGAACTTGGCGGCCATGAGTGTCGGTCAGGGCCAAGACTCCCTGGTCGTTGCCCAACGCTTGGGCTAATTCTTTCTTCACTTCGTCGGCGGTTAACGGCGAGTCGACGACGATCTCTTTCGATACCTGACGGATTCCAACCTTGATTTCCACAAAGCCTCCTTAATGTCCCGAATGCTCCAACGTCGGTGTTGCTGAAGCCACGTCCGACCAGGCACAGTGCGCCGGCGGTCAACGTGGTTGAGAACAGCTAAGAACGAGGGTCGGGTGCTGTTACTGCCCCCAGATGTCCACAACTCTGAGCAACTTTAGCTCAGGGTAGCGATTTCCCCAGCCGTTGCCGGTCGCACGACCAGTCTGGTCCAGCCACCGACGTAGATCCGGTCATCCGGTCCGACGTGGGTACGACTGTCGATCGGCGTCTGCGGCAGCGGCTCACCGGCCGCGGCCACGAAGGTGCCGTTGGCCGAGTCGAGATCGGTCACCTGCCAAGTTCCGCTGACCCACGTCAGTTCGGCTTGACGTCGGCTACAGCCCGAATCGGCGCCACAGTCGATCTGGGGATGGATATTCCGGCTGGCCGAACGGCGGCCGATCAGCGCCGGCGAGGTCAACACGGTCAACTGAGGTGGGCCGAGCGGCGGCAGTGGCTCTTCGGCCTCTTGTAAGGCGTACCACTGAGGGTCGATCCACAATTCGGCCACCCACGGTTCGGCTGGTCCGGCCGCTGCCGTGGCCGACTGGTTCGACGGTGACTGTTGGTCGTCGCTGGTCGCTTGGCCGCCCGTTGCTTCCGGGCTGGCCTGATCGGACGGCGTATCGGCCGCCGGAACACCAATCTGATCGGACTCAGTGGCTGATTCATCAACAGCGTCCCCAGACTGATCTGTCGCCCCTTGACTTCCAGGATCATCCACGGGCGGCGGTTCAGAATCACTGGCGTCGGACGGCTTCACCTCATTGTCGGCCTGGTCCACGCCGTCAGTCTGGGACTCGTCGGCCGTGGATTCCGTCCTGGACTGGTCAGCTTCTGCCACCAAGGCGGCCGCGGTGTCAGATTCAGTAATTGTTTCCGGTTCGGCGAGAGTCCCACTGCCTGAGTCGGTCTCATCCTCAGACCCCGAACCGGTATCAGTAGCAGAACCGGTATCGGCATCGGTATCAGCCTCGGTCGCCGTCTCAGCCTCAGCGCCGGTCGCCGACGCTGTGTCTTCCACCACCGGCTGAACCCCAGCCGCACCACCGGAACTATCGGTCAGCCCGAGCGCCGTCGCCAGATCTTGATCGGGCAGCGCTCCCGTGACGTAGTCATAGCCACAGGCTTCGCAGAACAGCGCCCCAGCCGGCCGCGGCGCCCCACAATGAGGACAGCTTTCCGGTGCCGGAAGCGACGACGGCGTCAACGGGCCAGGCTCGGTCGCCGCGGCGGAACCAGCAACCGGCCGGTCAGCCACCTCAGCAGCCGCCGTCTCGGACCCAGTCAAGGGCTGACCACATTGGTCGCAGAAGTCCTCGGTGGCCGATTGATGACCGTCGGAACAGGTAGGCATCGGGTCTCCTTCGGTTGGAGGTTGAGGTCCTGGTGGCTCAGCCGTCAGGACCCCACCGTGGTGGTAATCAGTTACGAATTCGGGTGGTCTTGGTCGAAGCCGTGTCGAGCGCCATCTCGTCGGCTTTGTTGACATCACGCCGCAGCCGGACCGTGCCGGTGGCGGCGTCGGTGACCTCGACCACGCGCCTCAAGCGGGTGGTGGCTTCGGCGTTGCCCGTGGCCTCAGCTAATTGCACGGCCCGGCCCAGCCGGACGGTGGCGGTGTGATCATCGCCCGCTGCCCGGGCGGCCAGACCGGATTGAATGGCGGCCGCCAACTCGGTTTGGCCGGTGTAATGAGCCACCTCGGGCGCGATCTGGGCGGTCAACCCCGGATCATCCGACCAGCGGGCCTTGACCAGGCCTTGGGTCAGAATCTGGGAGCCGACGACTAATTGAACTCGGGCCGCGAGTTGCTCTTGGCCGACGGCTTTAGCGGGTAACCGGACGGCGATGTGATAATCCCGGGTCTCGTTGCCCCACGCCCCGGTCGGATAACCCTGGGTCAGCGGGTTGATCGGCTGCCCGCGGTAGGTCAGGTCCTCAACCGTCGGCGAGACCTGGCGGACGAACAGAATCTGGGCGTCCTGCGGCGTCCAAACCCGAAGCTGAGCGTTGGCGACGCCCCGGTTCATGGCCTGGTGGACCAAACCGGCCATGACCTGAGGTAGGTCGCGGGCGTCGGGAATGATGTCAATCGAGCCGAGTAGCGCCTGGGCGATCTTCCGGACTTCGGACACCTTCCAATCCACGCCGATACCCCGGCAGTCGGCTTGGAATTGGCCGATGCACTGACGAATGGCCTGGTCAAGTTGGGTTGGTGTTTCGTTGTAATCCTCGCCGTCGGTCAGCAAGATGGCGTGGCGACCGGACAGCGACCCGACCGATTGGAACAACTGCCGGGCCAACAACAGCCAACGGCCGATGGCCGTACCACCGTCGGCTCGGAAGGCGGCGATCGCCCGTTGGGCTTCCCGGCGGGTCTGCGGGTTCATCTGCACCAGCCCCGGACCCGAAGTCACGCGCGGGTAAGCCAGGTAAGCCTGGTGAGTCCCGGCCACGATCGCGAACCAGGTGCCGTCGGTGATCATGTCGCAAGCGATCTGGGCGGCCTGCTTGGCCATCTCGATGCGCGGCCCAATCATCGAACCTGAGGTGTCGACGATGATGATTTCCCCAACTTCGGAGCCACTGCTGCCGGCTGTCCCGGTTTCGGTGCCGGTGACCGAGACGATGGCGTGAACATCGGTGCCTTGGTCCGGCAGGAATTCGTTCTGGAAGACAGACGACGTGAAGTTGGCCATGGGGCATTCTCTCAGATCAGCAGGGGTAGAACCGTGGGTCAGGCCGCCGATGACGGCTCGGTGGTGGCTTCTGGGTCGGGGCCGGTGCAACGGGCCAGCGCCACCGTGATGTTGTCGTGGCCACCTTGTCGGTTGGCCCAATCGACCAGGCCTTGGGCGACCTGCAGCGGGGCCGTCCCGGTTTCCGGGGTCACGGCCGCCAAGACGGCGGCCAAGGCGGTCGGTTCGGAGGCGTAATTCCACAAGCCATCGGAACAGACCATGAGCCAGCCGTCAGCCGCCAGCGGCCACTGTCCGACCGCCGGTTCCAAGTCGACGGCGTCGCGGCCCAGCCATTTCGTGATCGTATGAGCCAGAGCCGAGGCTTCGGCGGCCTGCCGGGTAACGCCTTCGGCGATCTGGGCCTGGGCCAGCGAGTGGTCACAGGACAGCAGGACCGGTTCACCGGCGTCGGGGAACCAGTAGACCCGCGAGTCGCCTAGGTTGGCCCAGTAGGCCTGACCTTCCTGAATCAGGGCGGCGGCGAAGGTGGCCGAGGCCGGGTTGGGTGAATCCGGGTCAGTGGCCGCGACCACGGCCTCGTTGGCCGCCTGGACGGCTTGGCGCAGCGCTTGGGCCAGGGCTGCCGTGCGTGACTGGTCGATTCCGGCCAATCCCTGAGGACTGGCCTGCCACAAGCTCAAACAAGCTGCTCGGGCGCCCGCCAGGGAAGCCACATCGGCGTCCTGCGAGGTCGTCACGCCATCACAGACGACGAGCACCGCCCGCTCATCGGCCACCGGGCTGGCTTGAATGGCCAGGGCGTCTTCGTTCCGCCGGTGGAGCAGGCCGATGTCACAGACGCCGCCGACCCAATCACCGCCGGCCAGTTCGTAGTGGTTACGGAGCGACTGGGCCCGGGCGCCACATTGGGTGCAGTAGCCATCACCGTCGATGACCCCCTGACAACGGTGGCAGGTCGATGGCCAGAGGGCCGTGTCATCACTGGCCATAACCGTCGGCTGAGTGACGTCGGCTTGATAGATGACACCGGGTTCAGCCGGCGTCGCGGGTATCTCAACAGTCGGCGTATCGTCGTTATCGGGTTCGGTTGGCGTCGTCATAGCAGGCTCCATTTTCTTGTTTGGTTGGCCTCGTCAATAAGTTCAACGCGTCGGCTCGGATCTTGTTCCAATTTGGCCCAGGTTCTCAGACTTTGTTCCAGTTTGCGCCGGATAGCGGTCCGCTGAATGGGCACGCCGCCGAGGTCGCCGGTGGCTTTGCTGCGGCCAGCCGGGGCCAGGCTCAGCGCCCGCTGGTAAAGCTGGACATCGATTTTGGCCTGAGTCAAGGGGTCGAGGTGGGCCGCTCGAGCCGCCTCGATGGCTTGGCGCAAGGCCGCTATGTCCTGGCCATGGCCGATCAGCCAGCCGGCCGCCAAACGCCGGGCTTCGGGATAACCGGCCGCGGTCGGCGGCACCAACTGCAAGGCCTTCAGCACGCCAGGTAAATCCGACAGCCGGCCGGACTGTGTCCGGCGACGAGCCCGGATGCGGGCCAAACCGAAACCGGCGGCCGTCAGATAGCTGGCGTCGGTGGCCGCGCAAATCTCGTAGAGTTGTTCGGCCACATCCGGTTGGCCAGCCATTTCACAGGCTACGCCGAAGGCGAACTTGGGCGCCAACTCACCGGGAATTTGACTGTAGACGGCGTTGAAATACGACTGGGCCTCGGTCCAACGGGCTTGACGCAGATACGACAAACCCGACATCCAGGCAGCCCGCCAATCCCAGGGATCGGCCGCCAATAACTGATCGACTTCGTGCTGGACGAGTGAATAGTTGTCGAGCCGCAAGGCCGCCCAGCAACGGGCCAAGCGAACTTCGGCGGTCTCGGACGGCGGCTTCTGCAAGGCCGCCAATTGACTGGCCGGTGGCAGTTGCATGATCGGTAAGAGCCAGTCGGCGGCGGCATCGGTCTGGTCCGGGCGCAAGCGTGGCAACTGGGTCCAGTTGAAAGCATCCGAGGCGATGGTCGGGTTCTCGAACAACTCCGACGCCGTGGTCGTGGTGGCCGGTCCACCGCGTTCCAGACCGACCAGTTCACGCAACACCCCGACCAACTGGACGCGCAGTTCATCGATCGAACTGAAACGGTCGTCCGGGCTCGGCGCACAACACTTCGTGATGATCCGCAACAGTGACTCGGACTGACCCAAAGCTCCCAATCGATCGGCCGGTGGCAAGCTGTATTGGTAGGTCGATTGATAGCCCTTGACCTCGGCACAGCAGACCAGCAAGGTCCGGCCGATGGTGTAGATATCGGACTCGATCGACGGGCCCAAGGTCGCGATCTCGGGGGCTTGGAAACCGACCGTGCCGAAGATCGGCGAGTGGTCGTCGTCCATGTGGCGGACGCCGCCCAAGTCGATCAGTTTGACCGTGTCGTCGATGTGCATGATGTTGTCGGGTTTGAAATCGCAGTACAACAGGCCACGTTGGTGGAGGTAGTTGAAGGCCGGCAAGATACCGAGGATAAAAGCCACGGCCTGGTCGAGCGGCAACGGGTTGTGGGCGCCCCCGGTGTCGGCCCGGCGGTCCTTGAGAATCTGTTTCAGAGACC
>JAISGZ010000064.1 GCA_031262845.1 Propionibacteriaceae bacterium
CTTGAGCGCCCCAGCAGCCGAGTGGTTGATCGCCCCACGATCAGCGCCGCTGCCCTGCGCCTGACCCAACGTCCCACCGGCTGGCGTTGCACCGATTTCGTGACCAGATGATGGAGAAAGTTGAGAAAGTTGGTCTCAGGACACGAAAGTTTTTGCCAGACACGACCGGCGACTAGACGAGGCCTTGATCGTCTCCGCCAACGACCGCTCGCCGCACCGATAAAGCTCAGGTGGAGATCATCGCGGCGACCGCTGAATCTGGACGCAGAAGTGTCCCGCACCAGAAATTCGCTGTTCGAACGAATTTCCGGTGCGGGACACGGAGGACACCCCTACCAGGAGTCAGAGCCTTAGATAGCCTCGCCGTCTTTCTCGCCGGTCCGGATGCGGACGACGTTTTCGACCGGCATGACCCAGACCTTGCCGTCACCGACTTGACCGGTCCGGGCCGCTTCGACGATCACCGAGATGATTTCGTCGACCGCGGCGTCCCGGGCCAGAATTTCGATTTTGACCTTGAGGACGAAGTTGATCGTGAACTCAGCGCCCCGATAAATCTCGTTGTGGCCGTGCTGACGGGCGAACCCGGTGCATTCCGAGATGGTCATGCCGGCGATGTTGTGTTGAGCGAGAGCGACTTGGACATCGCCGAGTTTTTCTGGTTGCACGATGGCGGTAATGAGTTTCATTTGGCTTCCTTCTTTCCTGAGGTGGCCGGACTGTCTTCGCGCGCCGGCACCACCAGGGTGTGGCTGTAACCGCGCCACGAGGCGTAACGGACGTTCGACAAGTCGTAGGCGATTTCAGCGTGTTCACCGACGTCGATCCCCGACAGTTCTTCGGAGGGCGACAGGCGAGTCTTCATAACTGCCCGCAGAATCAAGCAGATGATCGCCGTCATGATCGCCGAATAGGCCATGGCCGCACCAGCGCCGACGGCTTGCCGCCAGAGTTGGTCGAAGCCGCCGCCGTAGAACAGGCCGTCGATCCCAGCCGGCGCGTCGGCCGTAGCCAAGAAGCCGACCAGCAAGGTGCCGACGACGCCGCCGACCAGGTGGACACCGACGACGTCGAGCGAGTCGTCATAACCGAGTTTGTATTTCAAGGTCACGGCCATGGCACAGATAACGCCGGCCAGCAGGCCGATGATGACGGCGCCGATCGGTGACACTGAGGAGCACGAAGGCGTAATCGCGACCAGGCCGGCCACCGCGCCGGAGGCGGCACCGAGGGAGGTGTAGTGACCGTCCCGAATCTTTTCGGTCAAAATCCAAGCCACCAAGGCGGCGCCAGTAGCAGCGATCGTGTTGACCCAGACGGTGCCGGCCGCGCCATCAGCCGCCAGACCGGAACCGGCGTTGAAACCGAACCAGCCGAACCACAACAGGCCGGCGCCGAGCATGACCAAGGTCATGTTGTGCGGCCGCATCGGTTGCTTACCGAAACCGATCCGCTTGCCAATCAAGATCGCGGCCACCAGGCCGGCCGTGCCGGCGTTGATGTGAATCGCGGTCCCGCCGGCGTAGTCGATGGCGCCGATGGTGTTGGCGATCCAGCCCCCGGTTTCAGCCGTGAAGCCGTCGAAGGAGAAGACCCAGTGAGCCAGTGGGAAGTAGACCACGGTCGCCCAGAGGACGACGAACACCAGCCAGGCACTGAACTTCAGCCGGTCGGCCAGGGCGCCTGAGACCAAGGCCACGGTGATAATCGCGAAGGCACATTGGAAAGCCACGAAGGCCATGGCCGGTAAGCGGTCGTCGTAGAGGACGGGGTCTCCGGCGGCGTCGGGCCGGAAGACATCGGCCAAGCCGATCAAACCCGTCGGATCACCGATCACACCGCCGACTGAGTCGCCGAAGGCTATGCCGTAACCGTAGAGAACCCAGAGCACGGACACGATGCCCATGACCGAGAAACTCATCATCATCATGTTGAGAGTGCTGAAAGCCCTCGTCATACCGCCGTAAAACATGGCTAGACCAGGGGTCATGAGAAACACCAGCGAAGCGGCGATCAAGACCCAGGCCGTGTCGCCCGAGTTGAGTTCGAGAAAAATCATGCCGCGAGTCTGCAACCGGCGGATTACATCCCGTCACGGCCCAGGTTACGGTTTGATTGCGCCACCGGCCGATCATGTTACAAACCGATTTCAGGCGGGGTGCGGTCACACTGAGTGCCCTGTCGCGCCTTGTAGATACCCAGGACATAGAACACAGCCACCGGGCTCAAGACTTTTCCGACCTAGTTAGCTACGGTTAGAAGACACGGCGGGCTGGTCGGACCGAAGCCTGGGACGACACCGCTGTGTGACCTAAGGTATGTCCGGTCCGCCGGACTGATTGTGAGGGAGGCAGCAATGGACACCATTGTGCAAGGACGCCATTGCCAGATTACGGACAGCTTCCGCGAACTTGTCGATAGCCGTTTGAACAGCTTGGAGAAGTTCACCAGCCGGGTCATCCGGGCTGAAGTGATCGCCAGCGCTTACGACAGCCGTCGTGAGCCCGACAAGGCTTTTCGAGTCGAGATCACACTGATCGGCAAAGGCCCGGTGGTTCGGGCCGAAGCCGCCGCCGACGATAAGAACGTGGCCTTTGACCTCGCTTTCGACCGGCTCAAAGCTCAGATCCTCAAGGCCGCCGATCGGCGTCGCAACCGGAATTTGAATTTGCGGGTGGCCACCCAAGAACTGGCCCAAGAAGCCGAGGCCGCCGATAACGATCACGAATCGGACGTCCCGGTCCGCACGATCGCCGGCTTGAAAGTCGAAGGCGACGGACCACTGGTGGTGCGGGAGAAAGACTTCGCCGCCGTGCCCTTGAGCCTGGCTCAAGCCCTCGACGAGATGGAACTGGTGGGCCACGACTTCTTCCTCTACGTCGACGAGGTGACCGGTAAGCCATCGGTGGTTTACCGCCGCCGGGCTTATGACTACGGCGTCATTCATCTGACTCTGTCGCAGCCGGCCACGACCGTCGGTTAACGACCGGCGCCCGACTGACACTGGTGCCCAGCCAACCCACGTGAGTTGGCTGGGCACCGGTCTTTCTTCTGGAACCGGCTAGTGGCCTGTCGCATCTAAAATGTCGTGTTAATTCGTGGTGGCCGGTGGGGTGGCCAGCAAGGCGGAGGAGGAGCCGGTAGTGGATCTACCGGCGACGACGACAACGCGGCTGGGGGCCCCACCGGGTGCCGCGAATACGGCATTTTAGACGCGACAGGCCACTAACGGGACCCGAATCCCTCACAACGACCCAGGCCGAACGACGGCACTGTCGCTGGGCCGGCCTGGACCGGGGGTAACTGTAGCAAGCCGTCCAACCTTGATCGGACGCCTGGCGGACAATTTTTGGTTGACCAGGTGAGGCTGGGGAAAATCCATCGGGCTGTCCGGGGAAGAAGGCGGACCGTCAGGCCCCGGTTAGTCTTCGGCCCGGCTGGCGGCGGCTTCTTCGGGATAGCGGTCGTCCAGCCAACTGAAGGCCTCGACGGCGGCGGCAATCGCGCCCCGGATGTGTTCGTCAAGCTGGGCGTCGGTCAAACCGTGGCTGTAACTGACCCCGAAACTGGCCAAGGCGATCGCCCGGTCATCCCGTTCCAAAGCCGCCAGTTTCGGCCACAACCGGTCGACATTCCAGTCGTTGACGTGGTGAATCAGATTGTCCAACTCGTCGGTGGCGATACCGCGGTCCCAGCGTCCCTGGACAAATAAAATTTCCCGTTCCGGGCCCCGGACGAAGAAATAGAACCAATGGCCATCCCACCAGCCGCCGATGTCGCCGTCGTAGTCAATCCGGTAATGCCAGTCGTGCGAGTCAAGGCAGGCTTGAATTCTTTCGTTGCTGAGCGGCGCAACTTCTGTTGACAGCAACGACCCATCCGGTTTGGTGAAATAGCCCACCACAACACCCTACCGGCCCGGTCCTGATTCGGCCGGGATTTCCCGGCTGACTGAACTCAGCGTTCATTTAATAGGGGTCATGACACGACACGAGTCAGGTTTCCGGAATAAAAGGCCAGGACTACAAGTCAAACTCCCAGGGCAACAGGGCAAAATCACAGCGTGATTTTTAGCCCGATGGCTGACCGGTTCTTGGTCAAATCACGCTTGGCCTAAAGGCTGATTCAGCAGAATGAGCAACCCGCCAAGGCCCCGGCCGAGGTCACGACCAAGGTGCTGAGCCAAATCGACGACAGGGCCGGGTCGATGTGGGTAGTGCCCCGGTTGTTCCACAAGCGGGCGAAGAATTCGCCCAGGGCGGCGCCGAGAACACCGCCGGCCGCACCGACCACGACCGCGCCCAGCAAAGGCCAGGTTTCGGCCGTACCCGCTGTCACGCCACCGGCGAAAACGTCGTAGAAAACCGCTCCGGCCAGGGCTGCCGGCCACATCATGTGGTGGGTCAAGGGCGCCATATTGGCCCGGCCACCGAGGTTAAGAATGATCAGGGCCAGGGCGGCGAAGGCAAAGGGCACGAGTTTGACCGTGTCGCCGCTCAAGCCCGGCACGTAAACCGGTAAGAGGGCGCCGACGCCACCGCCGATCAGACCGGCCGCTAGGCCTAAAACGAGGAATTGGCGCGGCTTTTCTTGCCACGGCAGCCAGTGGTAAACCTCATCGCCGGCCTTGTTCCGGGTCGACAACAAGCTCTGGGCCAGTGAGCGGTTGAACAGGCTGCGGTCACCGAAGATGAAACGGACGGCGATGGCGGAGATGACCACGGTCAGAAAAACGGTCTCGGTGTGGGCGGCGAACCAGCCGGTTTGGGCCAGGCCGTAGTTGATCAGCCAGCCGAGCCCGCCGAAAACTGCGCCGATAATCCAGACGCTGATCTGACCCGTGCCGGCCAGCGGCGAGACAATATCTTTCAAGCCATCGACGCCCCGATAGCGTTTCTTGCCGGCGTAAGCGGCCGCCGCGACGGCACCGGCAAAAGCGACGTGGGGGCCGAACATCGGACCCAGCGCGATCGTGTCGATGATCTGTTGGCCTGGTCCGACCGCGCCGCTGGCGATAACACCGGTTCCGGTCAGAATCGCCACGCTCGAGAGAATGAGGGCGTAGTTCGCGCCCAGTGTGGCTCCCAAGGCGCCACCGCCGAGCGCAATCAACAACATGACAACCTGGTCCATCATCCCTCACAGTCGTTCGTTCGGTCCGCTACCGCCGGAGCCAACGTCGGTTCAGCCCCGCCCCTTCGGTGTCGCCCAAGGCCAGGACAGAAACCACCTCAGGCAACAGGCAATAGATTAGGCCGCCGGTCCAAGCCACTGGCCGCCCCGGTCGCCGTTAACCCGAAGCTTGACTTGGTCTCAACTCAGCCTGTGTGTAGCTCAAGGTTTCGGTGGGAGTGGTCAAAATAAGGTCACTGGTCGGACGGCCGCCGCCGGGTATCGACGTTTAACCATCTCACTGACGGTTTTCAGCGCCGGGCTCATCGCGGTGGCAGGAGTGACCTGAAACTCCGCCAAGCCGGCCGGAATCGAGTCGTCGGCAGCAAACGAGAAAGTCGCTTGAACACTTTTGGCTAGGGCTGATGCAAACACGGGCGGGACAGCGTTGCCAATTAGTGTGGCAATCTCACTGCGGGTTCCGACGAATTGAAATGAGGGCGGAAAAGTCTGGATCGTGGCGGCTTCCCGCAAAGTCAAGGTGCGATCTGCGGTCGGGTGGACGAACTCTCGGGTAGCGGCACTCGTGATCGCGCGGGAAGGTTCCGAACCAACAAGACGGCGAAGACCAATCGGCGCCCCGCCACGCTTCTCGGTCGGTGTCCCATCCCTGACTCGTCGGTTAGCTCGGGCCGTCCAGCTTTCATGTTGCAAATCCTCTGGCAGGTCTCGCATCGTTTGGCCAGGCTTTAAAGCCCTGATCCGGTGTGACTCCACACCGGTCGGCCATCTTGGTTCAGAGAGCGGGTCTCCCGCTGACACTTTGACAGCTGACAGCACTTGGCTGACGGTCATCGTGGGCGGCAAAGTTTGTCCGACTCGCCAGGCGCCAGGCGCTCCAAAAGCGGCATGAGTTGGATTCAGAGGCGCCGGAACTCGACCAAGAGCAGCCGTAACGATGACCCGTTTACGTAATTGAGGCACCCCATAGTTTGCGACGTTGACCTTTTCCAGTCGGATTGTGTAACCAGCCTCAATCAGTGGGTCGAGTAGGTCGCGCACATACCGTCCGCCACCAGCAGTTAAAAAACCCTCGACGTTTTCGAAGACGAACATTTCCGGCCGGAATTCGGCGGCCAAAGCCGAGTAGTAACCAACTAGCGTGTTACGCGGATCCTGAACGCTGCGCGCACCAGCTGATGAGAAGCCTTGACAGGGCGGCCCTCCCACGATCAGCCGGGTCCGGTCTCCGTTCAAAGACCGGAGCAGGCTGCCGGTGTCGATGTCTCGAATGTCACTGTGAAGAAACTGATGATCGGGGAAATTCGCGCGGTACGTATCGGCGGCGGGCCGCCATACGTCGGACGCCAACCGGACTTTAATCCCAGCGTCCGAGAAACCGCAGGCCAAGCCGCCAGCACCAGAAAATAGGTCAACCGCATCGATTTGGAGGGCCTGACCGCCGTGATCAGACGACTCCGGCCACGTCAGAACCTCATGGTCGGTGTCCTGGAGCAGCGTCATGACATCACTCTAGGACAGCCCACTGACAGTTCGACTTTGTGGAGAGCAGCCTCGGGTCAACGCTCCCTGCCACAACTTGATCTGGGTGTCTAGTGGGATCTTCCGGTTGAGGTCCCCACACGCTTCAGCGAAATAGCGAAGAGGGCACGTGGGGTGAATTCAATCGCTGAGTAGCGACCTCTTGTTCCCGGATTTCTTTCATCAAATCGGGGTAGGGGTCGGTGAGAGGCTTTCTGGCGGCTCGTAATTGGTCGCGGACCTGGGCTAGGGGAGGGCCGGCCAGGTAGTAGCGACCTTTGGTCTGACCGTGGGCACTGAGAAGGCCGAGATCGGATAGGCGGGTCAGATCGCGGGTGGCTTGCCGATCGTCCAAGCCGGTGTGTGCCACGTAGGTTGGTCTGGTTAAGCGAAATCCAAGCCAGGCGTCGAAAAGCGCATCCGCTGTCCGCTCGGGCAGATCGTATTCCGAAATCAGGTCGTCGATGAGTTTCCACTGGTCACTGGCTTCGGCAAAACGGCGTTGCACAGTCTGGGCTTGCATGTGGTGAGCCCGCAGGTTAAAGCGCAACCAGAGGGCGGCACTTCGTTCCGGATGCCACGCTCCGGCGCCGGTCGCCGCCAGCACTGAGTAATAGTCGGCTGTGTTAGCGCCCAGCCACTCCTCGATACTGGAAAAGGCCGGTTCAAGTACCTGGTCCATCGCTAAAACCAAGGTTTGGAGGGCTCGACCCATACGGCCGTTGCCATCGCGGAACGGGTGGATCATGACGAGATTGAGGTGAGCCATGGCGGCGGCGATCAGAGCCGGGACCTCACTGGCGTTGACTTGGTCGACTAAGGCACTCACGAGATCAGGCGCCCAGGCGGCGTCAGGCGCCGTGTAAACCGTTTCGTGTTCGCTGGTGACATAAATCGGGCCGGTCCGGTAACGACCCGGACTTTTGCCCAGATCGTGTTCCAACAACATGAAGTGCATGGATTGGATCGTGCCTTCGCTGAGACTGAAGTCCGGCCCGGTGGCGACGTTGAGGACAAAGGTCAGAACGCGCTTGTACCCCATAATCTCGGCCCAAGTTTGACGATCAGTGGTCATGGCAGGTTCGTCATCAACAGCGGCAGCGGCATCCTCCTGGCTGACCCGGTAACCCTCGATACTGTTCGAACCCTGAATCGCTTTAGCTTGGATGGCCCGCCGAACAGTGCCTTGCCAACGGGTAGGAGCCCGGAGAACTTCGGATAACTGCTGTCGAATAGCTGTGATGTCATCAAGTACGGCCAGGTCGTAAGCCTCAAGCCGTGGTGGTTGAAAAATGGTGCGTGCTGTCATGTCCTTATGTCCTAATCATTAGGACATAGAGTACAGGGTGGTCCGACACGGTCTCAGTTGGGCTTGTCACAAGGCGTGGGTGCCGACATCGTCTCTGTGGTCGTTGACGGCGGCGTTATGCGCCCCCAGGGCCCAACTGGCGAGCGGATGCCGCCACCGGGGGTGGCTCGAGTTCCAACGGCCGGCGGGTCCAGTGGAGGGCCACGACGCCGCCGGTCAGGTTGCGCCAAGCGACGTCGGACCAGCCGGCGGCCGTGATGACATCGGCCAAGGTTTGTTGGTCGGGCCACTGGCTAATCGACTCGATCAGGTAGCGGTAGGCCTTGGGGTTGGAACTGGCGATGTCGGCGAAATGGGGCAGGACCCGTTGAATCCAGAAACCGTAACTGGCGTTGAGCAACGACCACGATGGTTTCGAGAATTCGCAGATCACGAGGCGGCCACCAGGGCGGACGACGCGGCGCATCTCGTGCAGAGCGGCGTTGATGTCGTTCATATTGCGCAAGCCGAACGACACCGTGGCGGCGTCGAAAACCGAGTCGGCGAAGGGCAGTTGGAGGGCGTCACCGGCGACGAAGGTGAGATCCGGGTGGCGGTCCCGGCCGCGTTTGATCATGCCAAGGCTGAGATCGAGGCCGACGACGCGGGCACCATGACGGGCCAGTGGGGCGGCCGAGGTGCCGGTGCCGGCGGCTAGATCGAGGATCGTCTCACCGGGTTGGGGCGACAGGGCGGCCACCACCGACGACCGCCACGACCGCTCGTGACCGAGCGTGGCCAAACTGTTCATGAAGTCGTAGCGGCGGGCGACGGCATCGAACATGCTCTGAATGGCCGCCGGCTCCTTGGCTAGCGACGGGCGATCCCAAGGGGGTGATACCAACGTTGACATTCCTGTCACTTTATCGAGGTCTAGGACAAAACCACGGGTTGGGGCACGGATGCGGAAGAATACGTCTCATGGCTAAGCCCCGCATCCCCGTGCTCAAGGTCACCGACTTGTCCAAGTCGTATGGCGACCACGTTGTCGTGTCCCATTTCAACCTTGAAGTCTGGCCCGGTGAGGCGGTGGCGCTGACCGGTCGCAACGGGGCCGGCAAATCGACCATCTTGCGTTGTCTGGTCGGCGCCGACAAACCCGACGAAGGCACGATCCTGGTCAACGGCGAGCCGCTGCGGGAATCGAATCCGGCGATTCGGGCCAGCGTCGCCACGGTTATCGACGACCTCGACTTCTTCCCCGATCTGAGCGTCGTCGAACACCTCGACCTGTTGGCTCGGGCCCACGGCCTGCCCGACTCCGACACCGCGGTCGATGCCGTCTTGCACGAAGTCCAGCTGGTGCCCCAGTCGGGCCAGTTGCCTGGCACGTTGTCGTCCGGCCAACGCCGCCGACTGGCCTTGGCAACGGCTTTCGTCCGGCCGCGCCAGCTGCTGATCACCGACGAGCCGGAACAGCGGCTTGACGTCGAAGGTGTGGAATGGCTGGCGCAACGGTTGAAAGCCGAGCGGGAGGCCGGGTTGGCCATCATCATGGCCAGCCACGATCCGACGCTGGTGGAGACTGTGGCCACGAAAACGGTTCACGTGGGGGAGCGGTGAGTTCGAAGAAACGCCGGTCGCGGCCCAAGACGACCCAGGCCAAACCGAAAGCGACCGTCGCTGACAGTGTCGCCGCCGATCCCGCCGACGACCCGGAACTGGACTTCGAAGCCACGGAGCTTGAGCCGGAGTACGTTGCGCCCCAGTGGGACCACGACCTCATGACGGTCGAAGCCAACCCGGTTTGGGAACCGGAACTGACGGCCCTGGTCAAGGTCTGGCGCCGCGGCCGGGCCACTAAGAGAATTTCCCAGGTCTTACAAGACGGCTACGTCACGATCTTTTCCGTCCTCGTCATCGTGGCCATGATCGGCGGCGCCGTCTTCCGGGCCCAATCGACCTCGGCCGCCTGCGCCACGGACACCTGTCTGGTTGGCCGGACAATGTTGCCGTGGGTGGTGTTGTTCGCCGCTTTCGCCTTGACGCTGGCGGTGTCACGGATTTTCGGCCCGGTTGTGGCGTCGGCCGCTGAAGGCTTCTGGCTGATGGATGCGCCGATTCGGCGCGGTCGGCTGTTACGGCGGCGGCTGTTGGCCGTCCTGCTGGCGGTGGCGGCCGGGGCGGCCGTTGTGGGAGCGGGGTTGGCGGCTCTGACCGGTTATCCCTGGCGCCAAATCATCGAATGGGGGGCGGCCCTCGGCTTGGGGTCGGCCGGGCTGACGGCCTTTGCGGCCTATGAACAGACCTTGGGCCGGACCTGGCTGGTCAAACTCATCCAGTGGCTCTTCGGAGCCGCTGCCTTGGGCGCTCTGATTGTTATTACGGGCGTTGCCACGGGCTGGTTCACGGTCAATTTGGGGACCGCTTTCTCAACCGAAGTGGTGATCGCCGTGGCCGTGATCGGCGTCGTCCTGTGGGTCGGTTTCGGCATCTTGGCGCTGACTCGGCTCGACCACATCCACCGGGCCCGGCTGGTCTCCGGCGGCACCTTGAT
>JAISGZ010000080.1 GCA_031262845.1 Propionibacteriaceae bacterium
CGTTATTCCAACCACCAAAGCGCTTGTCATACGTACTAACGCTATACAACGAAAGGGGGGCTCTTACTTCTGAATACTTTGGCTGCCTACCCAAACTCATCCATACGTCTTTAATGTTATTAAATAACTCGTCTTCGGTAAGGTTCATTCGCGTTCTACTCATTTTCAAACCAGCTCTTTCGAGAGCAGCAAACCAAGAACCGAATCTGCGAATTAAGGTTGTCGAGCTATATCTGCCGAGTTCATTATATTGAACCGCAGATACGGTGTCCTGATTTAACTCGTCTGCAACTTCCTGCAAGTCATTCAAAAGAAGTTCGCCAGAAACATTGCGCTCATTTATTTTTATAACAAAATCACCCACAAGTATAATTGTAACCTATGTCTATGGCAATGCTCATGTTTACGGATTTGAAAAATGCCACCTACCGACACAAGCGATTATGCCAATAGGCGGTAGTAGTTATGGCGGCCCCGGGAGGAGTCGAACCTCCGACGCAAGGTTTAGGAAACCTTCGCTCTATCCTCTGAGCTACGAGGCCTTGAGTGTGAACTGGATCAGCCCACCAGCGGGAGTTCACGATACCGTGGACCAGCTGACAAGACTAATGGTTACGGGATGAGATGGCTCACCGTGATCTTGGACGTGACCGGCGGAGGATGATGATTGAGTTGCCCTGGGAACAGGCGGTGGCGATGGCCGTGACGGGCCAGGCCTTACCGCTGGAACCGGCCACTCGGCTGACCGAGATCTGGCCCCAGTTGGCTGCCCATGGTTGGGACCGACCCGAAATCGTCAACCACGCTCGCACCATCTGGCAGCAAGGCCAGCCTTGGCCTCACCCGGTGCCCGCGGCGGCCGCCTTCGGTGCAGCCCGCTGGCAAGCCACTTTGGACCAGCTGACCCACGAACTTGGGTTAGATACGGTCACCCAACCGCCAAGCCAACGCCGGCCGCTCAACGCCGACGAGCGACGCTTGTTGGCCGACCGGCCGCCGCATTACTGAATTACTGAGCCGATGACGTAAATACGCCGAATTACTGAGCCACGAAAATCTGTTCCGCCCAGTCGGCGTCCAACTCACAGGTTTGGCCATTTTGCCGTAGCCACAAGCGGGTCTGATCACATTCGGCTTCCACTCGCTGACCGGGGTGAATCGCAGCTGAGTCCAAAGCCGTCAAACTGTCGGCGTCAGCTTGAAGATATTCCCCGATCCGGCGCACCGTCACCGCCCGCGGCCCCGCGGCCGGCGCCAACACCGAAGCCAGCGAGACAACGCCAGCCTGGAACCGGGCCAGCGCCTGATCGACCCGGTCACCCAATTGCGGAATCGGCGTACCGTACGGCGTCTCATCGGGCTGAGCCAACAGCGCCACCAACTTGACCTCGACCGTCGGACCGATGACGTGTTCCCAGCGACAAGCCTCTTCGTGGATCAGCGGCCACTCCAAACCGACCACGTCGACCAGCAAACGCTCGGCCAGCCGATGCCGCCGCATGACATCCATGGCTAGCCGCTCGCCCTCCGGCGTCAGGAGAATTCGCCGGTCACTGTGGACGGCCAGCAAACCATCGCGCTCCATCCGGGAAACCGTTTGGCTGACGGTCGGGCCGGATTGTTGCAACCGCTCGGCAATTCGGGCCCGTAAGGGAGCTACGGCTTCCTCCAGGAGTTCCCAGATCGTCCGTAAATACATTTCCGTGGTATCGATCAGACCGCTCACCCAACCCCCAATCTCAGTTCTCGACCGTCAGCGCAACGGCGACTTTGCCGCCGGCTGTCCCAACCGGTCTTCGGTGAACATTGTAGACAAATCAATGACGAGATCAACGGCGCAGAAAAACCAACACCCCGCCAATCAAGGCCAACCCGACAGCCGCCCCCAGCATGATCAAGGTCCCGGCTTGCGACACCCTCCGGCCCTGGCTGTCCAGGGTTTCGGCCTGGTTGATGGCCGTCCGAGCCGGCACCGGCACCGCCGCCACCGTCACTGGCTGGCCGTCGCGGGCCGCCATCAACTCGGTGCCGTCCAGGCCCAAGGTCAAACTCTGCCCCGGCTGTTCGATCGGACCCTGACGGACTTCCTCCAAAGTGGAGGCGTCGATCACGATGACGGTGTCGTCGGTGCGCAAGGCGATCAGCCGATCGGACAAAAACAAACCGTCGGTGACACCACCCGGCAACTGGCCGACCCGCTCCAAGGGCACCGGCGCGTCAGCCGTGAAATCCCGGGGTACGGCGTACAGCCCACCGACTGGCCCGGTCGTGACCAGGAAAATCTGGCCGTCGGGATTGACGAGGAGGGCGCTGGCGTCGTGCGGACCATCGGGGTAGACGAGGGTGTAGGCGGTGTACAGCCCCTCCCGATCACCACCGACGGCGGCCGTCGGCAGACCGTAGAGGCTGACCTCGGCCCCGGTGACAGCCGGACCGGCCGGTGTGATGGCGCCCGGGACCTCAGTCGCAGCAGTCACCTCGGAGGTATCGACCAGATACAACACATCGCCGAACCAACTGGCGGCCGACAAACCCGGTGTCGCCACCGGGAACGACAGGCGGGTCAGGACTTGACCGGACGCATCGACTCCGTAGACGGTCGAACGTTCGGCCCCTTCGGCACTGGGTTGGGCCAACCAATACAGGTCGTTGGCCGTGTCCCGGGTCAAACCGGTGACTGCGGTCAGGCTGGAGTCGGCGACCGCAAACACCACTTCGTCGGCCCGGACGGCCGCCGGTAAGGCCAGGCTGACCGACGCCACCGCCGTCACAACCGCTAACCGTGACCACCGGCGGAAAAGTCTGTGCATGACCGCCAGCCTAACGGCTAGAGGCTGAGACCTGGCTGATTCACGCCCAGGCACCTTGTCAATCAAACAGGTGCTTGTCGATCGTGATCGTGTCCCAGACCGGCAGCGGGGCTTCAGCCACCCGGTGGTCGTCGACCACATCAGAATGGCCACCACAACCGTATTCGACACTGACGGCGCGGCCATCAGCCGGCGAGTACTCGTTACAGCAAACCCCGAAACAAGCTCCCAGACCGCCTCTCAGCCGCACCAAGTAGCCACAGCTGGCGCAGGTCGCCGGCGCCAAGCGGGCCGACTCGGCTTCCGGCCCAACCCGGCCCAGCCACCGTTCGGCCGCCTCATCGTGGCCGAAACGGGACAAGATCCGCTGACGGCCCAAACCCAATTCCCGGACCACGGCCCGGATTTCGATGGTTTCTTCGGGCGTCTTGGGATCAGCGCCAGCGGTATAGCCCGGCACCAACCGTGGATCGTTGTCCGGTGTCGGCATGATCATGCCGGGGGCGACATCACCGGGCGCGATCCGCTCCGACCACGGCACCCAGGCCGGCGCCTGCAAAGCCCCCTCACCCGGCAACAACACAACTTCGTTGACCGTCGGCTGCTTGGCGCGCATCGCCCGGACCAAGGTCACCGCCCAGTGCCAGCCGATATAACCCGGATGCAGGCAAACAAAAGCGTGGGTCACAACGCGCTCGGCTTCGGCCGTCGCCCCCAGGTAATCCCCCACTGCGGTTTCGCCAGCCGTCTCAATCGCGGCTTGACGCGCCAAATCGACGGCTGCCGCCGTCACAGCGTCAGTTTTGAGCTTAGCCACAGCGTCCTTTCCTGGTCTTCAACCTCGGCCGCCAACACGACGAGCGACCCTCGACTATAGCTCTAACTCGTCAGCTACCGCCCGCAGCATATGAGCCACTTTCTCACCGGTTCGGGCATCGGGATAACGCCCCCGCCGGTAAGAGTTGCCGATCGAGTCGAGCAACTTGATCAAATCCTCGGTGATGATGGCCATCTGATCGGCCGGTTTGCGCTGGGCTTTGGTCAACGACGGCAACGGCTCGATCAACGTCAGCGACAAAGCCTGTTCGCCCCGACGGCCCTCGACAACGCCGAATTCAACCCGCTGACCAGGCTTCAAGGTGGCGACTCCGGCGGGAAGTACCGAGGCGCGCACGTAGACATCGCCACCACCTTCTTTGGTGATAAAACCGAATCCCTTGTCGGGATCGTAGAAGCGCACCTTGCCGACGGCCACCTCACACCACCTTCTTCCGCAACAGTTGTTCGGGCCAGCCTACCCAAACCCACCGACAGGTTTCCAGAAGACCTGGAGATTTGTCGTCACAGGCCGGGTCGTAGCCCTACCCTAAGGCCGCCGAAGCCCCGGTAGAGCGCTCCCGAGCGCTCGTCCCAAACTCGGACACCGACGTCCATAACCGTGCGATCACCACTGCCTGGACTCTGCCCCGGACCGGTCACTGACCGATCTGGGCGATGATATTGAGCAACATTGTCATGACCTGTTCGATCAGTTGCTGAATCATCCGGTTAATCCATGCGAAATCATCGTCGCTGATGCCTCCGGGATCGGGCAGGCTGGGGTAGGTACTAATCGTCGGCCAATGCGATGGCTGTTTGGCCGTAT
>JAISGZ010000154.1 GCA_031262845.1 Propionibacteriaceae bacterium
GAACACCCCTTTGCTGCCTTGGTGGCCGGTGGGATTGCTCGGGCAATTGATCATTGTCATCGGGTTGTTGGTGCGATCGTGTTCATATAATCCCAGACCCTGACGTCGCGCAGACTGGAAGTCCACGGGGTACGGCTAGGGATCACGCAGGGTGACCGCAGTCGGTTCTGAGGGTTCAGTCCGCAGGTTTCGCGGGCTTGGTGATCAGGGATTCGATGACGTTTTACACCCCGTTTTGCAATTCTTCCGGAGGAGTTTTGGCGGTTGGGAGAAGGGTTTCGGCGGGGGCAATCGAACAGGTGTTCGATTATGGGGTAGGCTCGGGTCGTGCTTATGACTGATATGCGCCGGGTTCGGGCGGCTGCGACGCCTGTGTCGTGGTCGCCGGCGGCGTTGGCGACGGGTTTTCCGTCGCCGGCTCAGGATTACTGGGCGCCGCCGGTTGATTTGACTGAGGTGTTGGTGCGGGATGGGCCGGCGACTTTTTTGGCTCGGGTGGCGGGTGATTCGATGATCGAGGCGGGGATTTTCGATGGTGATGTGGTCGTGGTCGATCGATCGTTGGAGGCTGGTGTGGGTGATGTTGTGGTGGCGGTGGTCGATGGTGAGTTCACGCTTAAGCGGCTGGCTAGTTCGGGTGGTCGGGTGGTGTTGCGGGCGGAGAACCGGCGCTATCCCGATCTTGCGATCGCTGAAGGGTCGGAAGTCCGGGTGTGGGGGGTGGTGACGTGGAACTTGCATCAACTGCGATGAGTCCGCCGTGATCGCTCTGATCGACGCCAATAACTTCTTCGTTAGTTGTGAGCGTCTGTTCAATCCACGGCTGGAAGGACGGCCGGTGGTTGTCCTGTCTAATAATGACGGTTGTGTCATAGCGCGGTCGCCTGAAGCGAAAACGGTGGGTGTGCCGATGGGGGAGCCGTGGTTCAATCTGGCGCCCCGAGCTCGGGCGCTCAACCTGGTGGCTCGTTCCAGTAACTACGAGCTTTATGGTGATTTATCGCAGCGGTTGATGACGGTGTTGGCCGAATTAACCGTGGCTTTGGAACCGTATTCGATTGATGAGGCCTTTGGCCGGGTCCCGGAGGCGGACCGGGCTGATGCTGCGGGTTGGGCTGGCCGGGTGCGGGCTGAGGTCGCTCGTCGGGTCGGGTTGCCGGTCTCGGTTGGTTTAGCGCCCACGAAAACGTTGGCCAAGTTGGCGAATCACGGTGCTAAACGGTCACCGGGTTTGAACGGCGTCTGTCATTGGATGTCGTATTCACCCCGTCAAACGGCGGTCATTCTGGCTGGTTTGCCGGTGACCGAGGTTTGGGGAGTGGCGCACCGGACGGCTGTCAAGCTGGCCGAGGTGGGTGTGACGACGGTGGCGGAATTGCGGGCTTGTGATGCTGTGCGGGTGCGGTCGCGGTGGGGGATACGGCTGGCGCGGACGGTGTTGGAGCTGCAAGGTGTGGCGTGCTCGGAAGACGAGTCGCCGCCGACCCAACACTCGGTGATGACGTCACGGATGTTCGGCCAGCCGACGGATGATCCGGCCCAGGTGTTAGCGGCGGTGGTGTCTTTTACTCAGCAGGCCGCCAACCGGCTGAGACGGCGGGGACAAGTAGCGGCCGGGGCTCAGGCGTGGGCTTCGTCTGGTCGGCTGGGACAACACAGTTGGGTGCAAGTCAGTGCGGTTTTCTCGGAGCCGACCGCGGATCCGGTTCGGCTGTGCCGGGCTGTCCGTCAAGCTTTAGCGCCGCGTCTTCAGGCGGGGGGCCGTTACAACCGGGCCGGAGTAGTTCTGAGCGGCCTGTCGGCCGATGACCAGCCGTCGTTGTTGGCCCCGCCGGATTTGGGCTTGGGTCCGGTGTTGGACCGGTGTCACCGGCGTTTCGGCGATAACGCGGTTGGCTTGGGTGCTGCTGGTCTACGCCACCCGGCTTTCGCCATGCGACAGGAGCTGTTGTCAGGCCGATACACCACCTGCTGGAACGAACTCATGAAAGTACGGGCGGGGTGACTGGCCAGTTTGCAACAGCGGTGATCACTGGCCTGGATAGCTCGTCAGTCAGTGGTCAACTGCTCGAGTGGGTGGATAAGGAACGAGGTCTGATCAGGTAGGACTGGCTCTCCTTTAAGCGGTAAGGGAACTGAGTGGGATCACGTGTATCCCGGAGGGGAGGGTATAGGCGTATTCGGTTCCAGTGATGACGGCTAGGAAGCGGGGCTGGCCGGTTCTCTCCAAATCGACCCGTTCGTCTCGAAGTTTCATGAGATGGGCTTCGGCTTGGGGAATCTCTGTGTGACCTAGTTTAATTTCAGCGGCGGCCCAGGACCAGTCAGTAAATTCGATGATGGCATCGATTTCAAGCCCTGTGTTATCGCGGTAGTGGTAAACGCTGGCGTCGAGTGCTGCCGCGTAGACGCGGAGATCACGGATGGCCATGGATTCAAAGATCTGGCCAAAATAATCTGGGTTTCTGGCTAACCGATCGGGACCGATTCCGAGAGCGGCCAGCGCTAAAGAAGGGTCGGCTAGGTGAATGCGAGGACTTGTCCTCAGGCGCGAACGTGATCGGACGCTGACGCTCCAGGCGGGGAGCTCTTCGTAAGCGAAAATTGTTGTCAGGGCGTCTAGATAGTCGCGAATTGTCGTTGCTGCACTTGGTTTTCCATCAGCGCCGACATCGGCAGCAAGTTTCTTGAGTGTTGCCTCGGAGGCGATGTTGCGCGCCAGCGAAGCCAGTAAGCGGTGAACACGCACCGGCTCGTGACGAATTCCAGTAGCGGTTGGCAAATCAACCGCTGTCAAGTCTTCGTTATACGACCGGTTAAAACGAACGCTGGTTTCTGGCGAAGCCCCCAATAGCCCTGGCCAACCACCGCGGACCGCTTCCTGAGCAAGCTGAACGTATGTCAGGGCCGCTCGGCCACTGACGGTCTTCGCGCCGTTGGCGATCTCTGCAAAAGAAATGTCATTAGTGGAGTGCTGACTTTCCGCTAACGTCATTGGGCGCATCCGTAAGCGGCTGATTCGCCCAGCGCCGGAATGCCGAGTCCGGTCTGCTTGCGGTGCTGCCGA
>JAISGZ010000253.1 GCA_031262845.1 Propionibacteriaceae bacterium
CTTTAGTCTTCCAGCAACAAAGGCCGGATGACGATGAACGTCATCGTGACTTCGGGTTGCTAACCATGACCCTGGCCACCCGGGTCACCCGTTCCGGGACACGGGCTGGACGGCGTACCTGAGGCGTCGCGGCGGCTGACGTAGTGGGGGCACAATAGAGGACGATGACTGAGCCCGAACGACCGCGGCTGGCCACGCTTGAGGGCCTACCGGAGATTCGGGATGTCAGCACTGAGCAATTAACCAAACCGGTGCGGGCGTCCCAGCAACGCCCGACCCCGCGCTGGGTGGGCTGGGTCTTGCTGGCCTTACCCAGCTTGGCCGTCTTCGGCGTCTGGCTCGGCCCCAATGTGTCGGTCCTGGCCACCGTGGTCATCGTCTTGTTCGCGGCGGCGGCCTGGGACTGGTGGCGGTTTCAGGATCGGTCCCGCAGCCTGCGGGTCGGCTATCTCGGCGGCATCTTCGTACTCACCGGCCTGGTGCTGACCCTGTGGCATGACTTGCCTTGGCGACCGGCGCTGGCCGAACTCGGCACGATCGCCCTGACCACGGGCTTAGCGCTGGCGCTGGTCCAGCTCTACCGAGGGGCCGAAACCGTCCTGACGTTGGCCCGGGGCTGGCTCTACCTCAGCCTGGGGCTGACCTTGGTCGTGGGCTGGCAACGGTGGTCAAGCGGCCCGCGTGATCTCACGGGCCCCTTTGCCGACGCCACTTATCTGGCGGCCGCGGCGCTGACCGGGTTGGTCATGATGACCCTCGGCCAAACCCTCGAACACGATCGGCGCCTGCGCTGGCTCTACCCGGTGGCGGCCGGCGGTTCGCTCATGACCCTGGCCTGGTCACACCAAACCGTCATGATGCTGGCCGGGCTCGGCGTGGTGGCCGTCGGGCTGGCCCTGACTCGCTGGGGCCGCTGGGTGTTGGCGGGCGCGGCCGTGGTCGGGGCGGTGGCCGCCGCCTTGTCGTGGTCGCAGTGGACGTTGAGCTGGCCCGATTCGACGCTGGCCTGGTCGCAACGGCGGGAGTTGATCAGCCAGGGTCTGGCTTTGGCCCGTGACACCTGGTTCCTCGGCGCCGGTCCGGGTAGTTACGAATTGGCCGCCGCCAGTCGGGCCGATTTGCCGGCCGAGCCCTACGCCCCGCTGATCGAAGTCGTCAGTCAATACGGACTCGGGCCGCTGGTCATGCTGGTGTTGGCTGGTCTCGGTGTGCTCCAGTGGTGCCTGGTGCGGCTGCTGCGGACACGGGGTCGGTCGTGGGCTGCTCCCGAACGGGTGACAGCTCTGTGGTGTGGGCTGATCGTGCTCGTCGCCCCGGTCCTCGGGGCGCAGCAACCGGGCTGGTTAGGAGCGCCGCTGGCCGGTTTGCTGGCGGCCACCGTGGTGTTATTGGCCCGCCACGTCGAAAATCCAGCCGGCCGCCGGGTTATGACACCCTTAGTGGACCGGCGCCCCTAAAACCTAGGTATTCACGGCACCCGGGGAGGTTCCCAGCCGCGTGGTATCCGGTGAGGTCCCAGCCGCGTTGTTGTCGTCCCCGATAGCCCACTACCGGCTCCTCCTCCGCCTTGCTGGCCACCCCACCGGCCACCACGAATTACACGATATTTAGGGCGACAGCCCACTAAACCAGTGCGGCCAAGGCGAAACCTGACCGAAACGTCACAACCGCCATTCACCAGGTCTACTCCCAAGTTTTCGAGCGACTACGTCTTGAGCATCGTGTGACCGCCACGCCACTACGTCGCGCGGCCGACCGGACACTTGACAAAACGTTCAGTGGTGTCCGGGGTCCCAAGCCTGGCTGACTTGTGGTTCGATAGTCAGGTGCCTTTGTTGACTCGTTCCGAAGAACCCTCTGCGGCCTCACCGGCCGGCTCGGGTGACACACCAGCGGAAGACACCGCCAACTGGCGGGATTTGCCCGGGGCGGTGGCCGAAGCGACCGGCGCCGGGGCCCGCGGCCTGACCCAGTTCTTTGGTCCGTTCGCGGATTTGACGAGGCGTTTCGGCGGCCGCCGGGGCACCCACGCCGAGGATCTGACGGCACCGACCGAGACCAAGCCGGCCCGGCTGTTGATGGTCGGCCGCTTCAGTCTTTACGCCCTGGTCGTCTTCGGCTCGGCCACGCTGGCCTGGATCATCGGCATGTTACGCCAAGGCCGTTGCCTCCAAAGTAGCCCCAGCGACTCGATCAACTCGTTCGGCTGGATGTGCTACACCGATATCACGGTCCTCTACCAGGCTCGCGGCCAGGCCGCCGGGGAGGTTCTCTACCGGGATATCGCCTGGGAGTATCCCGTTCTCAGCGGCTATTTCTCCGAATTCGCGGCCCGGCTGACGGGGTTATTCGGCCAGACGCCGTCGCCGTCGTTGACCAGTGAACAACAACTGTCTAACACCAATCTTTACTTCGCCATCACGACCATCTTGTTGTTCATCTGTTTCCTGGTCGTCGTCACGGTTCAGAAACAGTGGTTGGCCAACCGGCCCTGGGCGGTTTTGGCTGTCGCCGCCTCACCTGCCATCATGACGGCGGCCCTGATCAACTGGGATTTATTCGCTATCGCCCTGACCAGCCTGGCCCTGTTGTCGGTCACGCGGCGGCAACCGATCTTGGCTGGCCTGTGGTTCGGGTTGGCGATCGCCGCCAAGTTCTATCCGGTCGTCATCCTCGGTGGCCTGTTGGCCTTGGCACTGCGGCCGATCGTGCGGGCCTGGTTCAAGGCCCCTGACCGCCCCGCCCCACCGGGTTCGAATGCTCAAGCGGAGTCCGATCAGGACGCCACCGAGGCCGATTCGGCCAATTCAGCGGCCAGTCTGATGAAAGCCCGCTACCGCCCACTGCTCGACTACGGCAAGCTCGTGGCGACGGCGTTGGGGGCCTGGGTGCTCGTCAATCTGCCGGTCATGATGATGAACTTCGACCAGTGGAAGTTCTTCTACAGCTTCAACCAGGACCGCGGGCCGGACCTCGGCTCGCCCTGGTACGCCCTCAATCTGACGGGGTTCCCGACCCCGAACGCTCAGGCTTGGGCGCTCGGGTTGATGATCATCGGTTACCTCGCCATCGCCCTCATCATCGTCGCCGCTCCGGTGTCGCCGCGGCTGGGCCAAGTGGCTTTCCTCTGCGTCGCCCTGATGGTCAGTTTGAACACGGTCTACTCGCCGCAATATGTCTTGTGGACGCTG
>JAISGZ010000254.1 GCA_031262845.1 Propionibacteriaceae bacterium
GATACTCCAGTCTAGTTCATCGGCAGGGCGAGGAATTTTGGTATACAAACTAATTCGGTTTTCGGTTTCGAAGCGATTAGCGACAATCTGTTCTATTTCCGCCCGGCTGTCGGACATCACCGCATCGCTATCTAAATCAGTCCACTGATGACCAAACAGTGGTGAAATTTGCCTTAGTTTCTGCAGCATATCCCAAACCTGATCCGACAGCTCAACGATATCTACCGGACGACTACCCCAGCTAACATTTAATGTCAATCTTTTTGGAAGTGCCATGATTACCTCTTCGCTTTCGGAGTGTAATAAACAAAAATATTGACATCATCAAGCGAACTGCTTTTCGCAAACTCTTTCGGGCGGGGCAGAGGGGCACATCACAGCAAGGTGTGAAAACCGTGAGACCAGTCAGATAGTCCGGGAATAGCGCGGACCGTCAGTGGAACTGGGATCAAGATAGGCGTCGAAATGCATGGCCACGTTGCGGGCGAATAACTGGCCCAGACCGGTGACCTTAACCTGGTCGGGGGTCAGTTCGACGAGGCCGTCGGCCACTAGTGGCTCCAGGCTGGCCAACTCGGCCGCGAAATAGTCGTCGAAGTCGATTCCGGTGGCGGCGGAGGCGGCGGCCTTGTCGACCCGGCCCAAACTCATGAGCCGGTTGATGACCTCGCCCCGGATGACATCGTCGCGGCTCAGGGCGTAACCCCGTATGACCGGCAGAGTGGCTGACTCAATAGCCGTCCGGTAGTCCGGCAACGACCGCTGATTCTGGGCGTAAGTCCTAGCCAAAGAACTGATCGCAGTGGCCCCGAAACCGATTAGGTCGGCTCCGGCCTTGGTCGTGTAACCCTGGAAATTGCGGTGCAAGGTGCCGTCACGGAAGGCCTGATACAGCTCGTCCTGGGGCCGGGAGAAATGATCGAAACCAATTGAGACGTAGCCGGCCTCGACGAAGGTGTTGAGGCTTTGGCGGAAGAGCTGGAACTTGTCGAGGCCGAGCGGAATGATGTCGTTGAGAACCCGCTGCTGGCGCTTGACCCAGGGCACGTGGCCGTAACTGAACAGGGCGATCCGGTCCGGCGACAGTGTCAGGAGTTGTTCGACCGTGGTGTGGAAACTGTCATTGGTTTGGTGAGGCAGCCCGTAGATCAGATCGGTGTTGAGCGATTCGAAACCGAGATCGCGGCAAGCCGCCATGAGATCACGCACCAGCTCGTAGGGCTGAATCCGTTTGACGGCCGCCTGGACCGTCGGATCAAAATCCTGAACACCAAGCGACAGGCGGTTGAACCCCAGCTGTTTCAAGGTCGTCAGATGGTCGATCGTCGTTACCCGGGGGTCGAGTTCAACGCCGATTTCAGCGTCGGGCGCGAACTGAAAATGTTGCTGCGTGAAGGTGAATAAATCGGCCAGTAGCTCGGGCCGGAAATAGGTCGGCGTGCCGCCCCCCCAGTGGAATTGGATCACCGGCCGACTCGAATCGAGCCGTGATGCGACCGCGGCGATGTCCTGTTTGAGGGTCTCCAAATAAGGTTCGGCCCGTTCCGGATGCGACTGGACGACCGTGTTACAACCACAGAACAGGCACATCTGACGGCAGAACGGCAAGTGCATATAGAGCGACAACGGCCTAGCCGAGCCGTCTTCCGGCTGGTTCGAGGCGGTCAGAGCTTGGTCCCAGTCGGCCGGTCCGAAATCATCCGACCATTGAGGGGCGGTCGGATAGCTGGTGTAGCGCGGACCGGCCACGTCGTACTGTTCGAGTAATTCCGAGGTCAGAGGCACGATGTCGCCGTTGAGATTGAGATCAAGCTTCACGGTTCGGAGTGTAGTGGCCTGGGCCAGCTAGCGGGCAGTTCCGACTTAGGGCTGAGCGGCGGCCGCCGCCTTGGCCGCCGCCGGCAGCGCCGCCACGATCTCGTCAAGCACGGCCTGGTCGTGAGCAGCCGAGACAAACCAGGCTTCGAAGACCGACGGCGGTAGATGGATACCGGCGGTCAGCAGATTGTGGAAGAACGGCGGGTAGCGGAAGGCTTCCTGGGCTTGGACCTGGTCGTAGTTGTGGATTCCGTCGGCCGGGGCGGGGCCGAAGAAGATGCTGAACAGATTGCCCGCCCGCTGGACTCGGTGTTCGACGCCGGCCGTAGTCAGAGCGGCACTGACCGCCTCGGACAAGGCTGCCGCGGTCTCGTCGAGTTGGTGATAGACGGCCTGATCGGCCAGCCGCAGAGTGGCCAAACCGGCGGCCACGGCGACTGGATTACCGGACAAGGTGCCGGCTTGGTAAACCGGGCCGACCGGCGCCAACTGGTCCATGATGGCGGCCCGGCCGGCCACCGCCGCCACCGGCAAGCCACCACCAATGACCTTGCCAAAAGCGAACAGATCGGGGGTGTAGGGGTCCGCCTGATCCAAGCCCCACCAACCGGCCGGTCCAACCCGGAAACCGGTCAACACCTCGTCGAGGATCAGCAGGGCACCGTGGGCCGCCGTCAGCCGCCGTAACTCGGCGTTGAAACCGGGCCGTGGTGGCACCACGCCCATATTGGCGGCGGCGGCTTCGACGATGACGGCGGCGATGCGGTCGCCGTGTTGGGCGAAGGCGGCTTCGGCGGCCGCCAGGTCGTTATAGGGCAGGACCACGGTCTCACTGGCGGTGGCGGCCGTGACTCCGCTCGAACCGGGTAGGGCCAAGGTAGCCAAGCCCGAACCAGCGCTGGCTAGCAGGCTGTCGACGTGACCGTGGTAGTGACCGGCGAATTTAACGATCAGGGGGCGGCCGGTGACACCGCGGGCCAGACGCACGGCGGTCATCGTGGCTTCGGTGCCGGTCGACACCAAGCGGACGTGTTCAGCCGCCGGGACACGCTGCCGGATCGCCTCGGCCAACTCGACCTCGGCCAGGGTCGGGGCGCCGAAACTCAGTCCCCGGGCGGCGGCCTGTTGGACGGCCGCCACGACTTCGGGGTGGGCGTGGCCGAGGAGGGCCGGTCCCCACGAACCGACCAGGTCGATGAACTTGAGACCCGTGATGTCGGTCAGATAGGCGCCTGCGGCGGCGGCGATGAAGCGGGGGTCGCCACCGACCGAGCGGTAAGCCCTGACCGGTGAATTGACGCCACCGGGGATGGCTTGTTGGGCCCGGACGAAGGCGACGTGGTTATCGGTCGGCATGGTGGCTTCCTTTCTGGCTGGCACCGGCGGTCGGGCCTGGTGGCAGTGTCGGAGTCAGGGCGGGAAAAGGGCGTCAGGCCATCAGCCAGTCGGCCAGTTCGAGCGCCCAATAGGTCAAGATAATGTTGGCCCCGGCCCGTTTGATGGCCGTGACCGATTCGATGATGGCGGTTTGGCGGTCGATCCAACCGCGGCCGGCGGCCGCTTCGATCATGGCGTACTCACCCGAGACCTGGTAGGCCGCCACCGGCACATCGGACCGGCGAGCTACGTGGTGGAGGATGTCGAGCGAAGTCCCAGCCGGTTTGACCATGACGATGTCGGCCCCTTGGGCGAGGTCGAGGGCAGTTTCACGCCAGCCTTCACGGGCATTGGCCGGGTCCATCTGGTAGGTCCGGCGGTCACCGACCAGGGTCGAATCGACGGCCTCGCGGAAGGGCCCGTAGAAAGCGCTGGCGTACTTGGCCGAGTAGGCCAAGATCGCGGTGTCCGTGAAACCGGCCTGGTCAAGGGCGGCACGGATGACGCCGACCTGGCCGTCCATCATGCCCGAAGGGCTGACGACATCAGCCCCGGCGGCCGCCTGCAGGCAGGCCATCTGACCGTAGACCGTGAGAGTTGAATCGTTGTCGACCACCGTTTGGCCGTCTGGCCGCTGCCGCAGCAAGCCGCAGTGGCCATGGTCGGTGAACTCATCGAGACAGGTGTCGGCCATCAGAACTGGCGCCGGCTGACCGGCCGCGGTCAGATCGTCGATGGTTTGCCGGGCTGAGCGCAACCCGCGTTGGAGGATGCCGTCTTCGGCCACGGCCTCCGAGCCGACGGCATCGCGCCGGGCTGGGATACCGAACAACATGATGCCGCCCAGTCCGGCCTTGACCGCGGCCTTGACCGCGGTCGGCAAGCTGGCCTCGCTGTGTTGAACCTGGCCGGGCATCGATTCGATCGGCGCCGACGCGGTCAGGCCTTCCTTGACAAACAGCGGCAAGACGAGGTCGGCCGCGCTGAGCCGGGTTTCCTGAACTAGACGGCGGAAGCCAGCGTTGGCCCGCAGACGGCGGGGGCGCTGAACCAACGAGGGAGTGGTCATAGTGGCATCCTCTCAAAGATTTCAACTGTCGTGGCGCGGTGGCCCGGTGACGACTAGCGTCGGGCTCCTCGACGGTTTATCCGGTCAGGTTTGAGCGGCCCGCCGGACCGCTTCGATCAGGGCCGCGGTCGTCG
>JAISGZ010000066.1 GCA_031262845.1 Propionibacteriaceae bacterium
TCACCGTCAGCGGGCCAACGGTGACGTGGCCTTGCCGGATCAACTCACTGGCCTGACCCCGCGAACGGGCTAAACCCCGAGCCACCAAGGCTTGGTCCAACCGCTGCTGCACGAGTGACAAGAACGACCGCTCAACTGGCGGCCGGCACAACCGGACGACTCAAAACCGACCGCACGACCGCGTGCGCCTCGGCCAGGCGGACGGGGTGTTGGTCCACTGGCTCATCATCAAGATCGGCCAGAGCCGCCAGAGCCTGATCGACCACGGTGTCACCCGTAATCGGCGCCGCCAGCGGTAAAACCGGCTCCGGCGCCAGTTCGGACAGGGCCGGGTCAGTCGAGCCGGACAAGATCGTATTGCCGCGAGCCGAGACCCATCTGCTCGGTTTGTTCGAGCACGTAACGACCGTTACGTGACTCGATCCGCTCTTTCAGGTCGTCGCTGTCCGGCGCCTGCCACACCAGGTCGATCGTGGCCTGGTCGAGCGCCACCGGGTCGAGCGAGCCGAGGACGCCGATATCAGCCATCGTCGCCGGGGCGGCATCGCCATTGCAATCGCAATCAACGGAAAGATTGTTGACGATATTGAGGTAAAGAATGTGGTGACCAACGAAATCGGTCACGGCCACGGCCGCCTCGGCAACCGATTCGAGGAAGTCGTTCTGGTCGGTACCGCTCCAGTGACTGGTCGAGCGCCCGGCCGAATAGATGTTGACCTTGCCAACCGGGCTGGCCAGACCGACGGCCAAGTTCTTGATCGCCCCACCGAAGCCGCTCATGGCGTGGCCTTTGAAATGGGACAAAACAATCAAGTGGTCGTAATTGCGCAAATGCGAACCGACGATATCCCGGCTCAAATGGCCACCGGGCCGAACCGGCAGTTCGATACTGCCGTCGGCGTCGAGAATATCGACCGGGGCGATGGCCGTGTAGCCGTGTTCAGCTGCGACTTGAAGATGTTCCTCGGTCGTGGTCCGCCGACCGGGGTATGCCATGTTGGTTTCGACCAACGTCCCGGCGACCAGTTCGACGAGTTCCCTGATCAATTGCGGGTCGAGCCAATTGCCACCCCGCGGGCCGGGTTCACCGGTCGAAATCTTGATCCCGACCTTCCCCGTCGCCGGATGACCAAGCGCCTCGTAAACGCGCACCACAGTCTGCGGTGTGATCGCTTGGGTGAAGTACACAGTTGAAGCCACAATTGCCCCCTCAGCACAGCAACGATGAAGTTGGAGTCAGGGTACACCTGACCTTTGGCTTCACCGTATCGTCAGACCGAACCGTGGATGACGCCGTGATCAAGGAAATACCCCAAATTCACCGCATGTTAACAGCCCGGTTTTAGAACAAAACCGAGGTCAGGTTCCGCCGGGCCGTCAAGACCTGGGGATCATCGGCCGGACAGGTCTCGAATAAGGCCAGCAACCGGGTCCGCAGTCGGTCCCGGTCCTCGCCGCTGGTCAGACTGATGGCCTGGATCAGCCGGGCGAAACCAGCCGCCGCTTGGCCGGTCGCGACTTCGTAATCGGCAGCCGCTAGCGCCAAGTCAACCGCACCCGGATCCGCCTCAGCGGCTTGTTGAGCCGCCGCCAGCGTCGCTTGATCGATCTGGCCGACCCGGGCCCACAAACCGGCCTGGGCCACACCAGCCTTGGCTTCGGCGTCGCCTGGAGTTTCCGCCAGTAAACGGCCGAACTCGGTTTCGGCCTGGGCGAAATCGCCACTTTCCATGGCGGCGTAGGCGGCTTCGTAGCGCGGATCAGCGACCGGTTCGGCCTCGTCCGCCGCCGTCGCTACCGGTTCGGCTTTACCCAGCACACCATTGGCCGCCGCGACTTTCAGCAACTCGGTGATATAGGTGTTGGCTTCGTCTTTCGTCAGTGTCCCCTGCCACAGTGGCACCATTTGCCCGGCCAGGACACCGACCACCGTCGGCACCGCCTGGATTTGCAGGGCTTGGGCGACCTGAGGTGATTGATCGACGTTGATCCGGCCCAGCAGCCAGTTACCACCGGCTGCCTCGGCCAACTCGGCTAGGGCCTGGGACAGGGAGGCTCCAGCCGTATCCCGAGGCGAATAAAACTCGACGATGACCGGAAACCGGACCGACTGCCGCAGCGTCGATTCAAAATTCGATTCATCGACCTCGACCACGAAGCTGCCGCTGACGGCACCCGCGGCGGCTGACGGGGTCTGCAAGGTGGACAGATCAATCGCCCCGTGGGCGAAGGCAGGTTGGCTCATAGGCCTCATTCTTGCATCAGTCGTCTGGGCGTCGTCTCACCGTTCGGCCAACTCAGCCCAAGGACTGACCCGCAGTCAAGTCACGAGACGGTCTGGGAGAGGATAGGACCATGAGTCATCCACGCGCTGGACAGCCTGCCCAACCTGAAGATTTGATCGACGTCGAACAACTTGTCGCGGCCTACTACGACCTGACCCCAGATCCCAGTAACCCCGACCAACAGGTTGTTTTCGGCACCTCTGGCCACCGTGGCTCAGCCTTCGATGGCGCCTTCAACGAGGCCCACATCTTGGCAATCACTCAGGCCATCGTCGAATACCGGGCCGGACAGGGCATCACCGGCCCGCTTTATATCGCCAAGGACACCCACGGGTTGTCGTTGCCGGCCTGGCAGACCGCGCTTGAGGTTTTGACCGCCCAAGGCGTCGACGTCCGGGCCGAGCGACCCGATGAATACACGCCGACCCCGGCTCTGTCGCGCGCCATCATCGTCCACAACCAAGGCCGGACAACCGACTTGGCCGACGGCATCGTCGTCACCCCATCCCATAATCCGCCCCGTGACGGTGGCTTCAAATACAACCCACCCCACGGCGGCCCAGCCGACACCGACGCCACCAGTTGGATTGCCCGCCGGGCCAATGACCTGTTGGCCGACACCAGTTCGATCCGGCGGCAAAGCGATATCAGCGACGTCACCCGCTGGGATTACCGGTCTGCCTACTGCGACGATCTTGGTAAGGCCATCGACCTTGACGCCATCGCCGCCTCGGGACTGCGCATGGGAGCCGATCCGATGGGTGGGGCGTCGGTTCAGTACTGGCAGTATCTGGCCGAAACGACCAAACTCGATCTGACCGTCGTCAACCCCGTGGTCGACCCGACCTGGCGTTTCATGACCCTCGACCATGACGGCAAAATCCGGATGGATTCCTCAAGTCCGAACGCTATGGCCTCACTCATCCACAACCGTGATCACTACGACTTGGCGACGGGCAATGACGCTGATGCCGACCGGCACGGCATCGTCACCCCTGATGGCGGGCTGATGAACCCGAACCACTACCTGGCCGTCGCCATCAACTACCTGTTCACCCACCGCCCCGACTGGCCGGCCGGCGCCGGGGTCGGCAAGACCCTGGTCTCCAGTTCGATCATTGACCAAGTGGCGGCTCAGATCGGTCGCCGACTGGTCGAGGTGCCGGTCGGTTTCAAGTGGTTCGTACCCGGCTTGTTATCGGCCGACCTCGGCTTTGGCGGCGAAGAATCCGCCGGCGCCTCCTTCCTGACCCGATCCGGCCAGGCCTGGACGACTGACAAGGACGGCATCCTGCTCGACCTGCTGGCGGCCGAGATTCTGGCGGTCACGGGACAGACGCCGTCCCAGCTCTACCGGGAGTTGGAAGCTCAATTCGGAGTCGCCGCTTATGCTCGCTTCGATGCCCCGGCGACCCGGGAGCAGAAGGCTCGGTTGGGCCGGCTGCAACCGGCTGACGTGACGGCCGACCAGCTGGCGGGCGAGCCGATCACGGCCAAGTTGACGACTGCGCCCGTGAACGGCGCGTCGATTGGCGGTCTCAAAGTCACGACTGAACACGCCTGGTTCGCAGCCCGCCCCTCGGGTACGGAAAACATCTACAAGATTTACGCCGAGTCGCTGCGCGGCCCCGAGCATCTGGCCCGAGTCCAGACGGAAGCCCGGCAGGTGGTGGACGCCGTGTTGGGGGGCTAGTGCCCTGTCGCGTCTCGCATTGTCCTTCGAAAGAATGACCTATTCGCGGCCCCGGTGAGGTGGCCAGCACGAATGAACGCGCAATTTCCCCAAGGGGAAAACTCTTCCCAAGGGACAATTCTTAGACGTGACAGACCACTCGCGCTCTGTCACGACCGGACACGATTTTTCGCCTTATCCGGCAGCAACTGATACTTTTCGGCTGGACTCATCCTGTTATCACCGAGGAGCGTGCCTACGATGCCGTCACCGCGCCTGCGACCGCTCGCCCTAACCATCGGACTTGGCCTGGCCCTGGGCCTAAGCGCCTGTAGTGGCGATGAAGCCGACCCGTCCCCATCGAGTTCGAGTTCCAGCCCCAGTAGTTCGGCCAGTTCCAGTTCGCCCAGCCCGTCGACCACCACGTCCGCCAGTTCGGCCGCCAGCAGTGCCAGTGTCGTGGTCGCGGCGGTCACCAGCGCCGCCGCCCCGGTGGTCGATCACGAAGCCGGCATCCGCCAGGCCGTCGCTCAGTACTACGCGATTTACAACCAACTGGCTCAGAATCCCGACAGCGACGTGACGACGATCACCAATATCACTCTCGACCGGGCGACCGACCAAACCTATGAACGCCTGTTGGCCAATCGCAGTAGCGGCCAACAACAGATTGGCCCTGTCAGCGGTAGCGTCCTGGTGACGATGCCGACCGGTGAATCCGGTGTCGCTTACCTGGCCGATGTCTGTGTCGACACAAGTCAGGCCGAGGTCCTCGGGCCGGACGGCCGGTCGGTCTGGCGGCCGGAGGACAAACGCCAAACCGCCGCCGTCTTCACGCTCGAGCGGCGGGGGTCGAGTTTCCTCATCACGGACATTTTGTACACCACCGACACCTGTTCCCCGCTCTAAGTTGAGTCGTCGGCCAGATTGACCTAAGGCGACAGGGCACTAGCCGTGAGGCACTGACGCCATCGCCCGCCGTGGTACCGGCAGAGTGGACATACCGAAGGCTCGCCGAGGCACGTTTGAGGTCGTCGATTCGGCCACCGCCCGAAGACCGGAGCGCTGGATGACCCGCTGAATTGTCAGATCCCTCTGACGGGGTCGGGCGACGAAAGTGATTTGACGCAGCCCTTGATCTTGGGCCGCCGATTCGAAGGTGATGTGACCGTAGCCGCAGATCATGCCGACCCCACTTTGCTGGACCAAGATGTCGAGAATACGAGTCAGGGGCA
>JAISGZ010000120.1 GCA_031262845.1 Propionibacteriaceae bacterium
TGGCGGAGGTGGACCGGGTTCAGCCTAAAAGCCTCGGAGAAACGTACGGCTTTACGCCTGAACTACGCCGAGATCGTCCGGCGTCTGCGTGATCTCCTACTGACCTATTCGGAATGGGCTGATCACGTCAATCGGGCCTACCAAGAACTCAGTAAGAATAAGCCCGACGAGGCCGGCCGAGCGCGAGCGGCAAGCCGGAGACAGCTAGCGGACGATTCCAAGCCACTGTCTGGCGGTTTTCAATCCACGCGAAAGGCCGAGCACCAGGACGCTATCCCTTCGCTGATCATCCTGGTCGACGAGATGGACAAGATCACCGATCCCAAAGAACGACAGAACGCAATTAACCATCTCAAAGATCTTTTCCGCATCCCATTCGTTAAGTTCGTCACGACGGTGGCTGAAGACAACTATCAGCGCTTCCGTTTTCGCAGTTACGGCCTGCCCGGCTTTGAGCGCGACCCCTACGACTCAGCTTTTGACGAGATCATTGAACTACAACCGCTGCAATCGGCTGAGTCAGTTCAGTTGTTTACCCGCCGAGTCGTCGGGTTCCCTGCCCCGCTAGGTTTGTTGGCCTACTGTCTGACGAACGGTCATCCGCGCGACATGATCCGGTTGGCCCGGGAGGCCTTGGACGCTTTCGCTAAGGCAGTCGGCGTGGAACCCGATGCCAAGCAAGTTGGGCTGAGCAAGGTTGAGGAAGAGCAGCGGCTGACTCAGATTCGCAGCCAGCGCAGGCAAGGGCTGCAGCAGGCCATCGAAACAATCTGTCATCAGCAGAAGACCGAGTTCGTTGATCTACTCGACGTGTGGGAACGCCAGCAACGCACCGCCGAATCTGCTCCGGCGGCCGGTAAGGGAGATAGCTCGGCAATCCAGCAGTGGAGAGCGCGGCGCCGTCACACTGCCCATCATCGGCTCACCGCTACCCGACGATCCGATTTCCAGCAACGGATGGACACCGCCATCGACGGCATTCGTGACTTTGTGGTGAGTTATGCCGACGATCCGGCTAAGGGCTGGGCGGAACCAGCCGTCAACAGTGACGATTGTGTTCGGGCTGAAGAATTAGCAGAGCGAAGGCAGCTGATCAAAGCCGAAATTCAAACCGATCACTGACACTCCTTTTCTAGGAAGTGGGCGTTCACGCACCGGATTCGTTGGTTTGCCCCCGGTGATTTTGCCGCGATGGCCTGATCGTATTGTGACTGCTACCTGGGAGCGGAGTGCTACTCGTTTGGCGCCGGGGAAACAGGTATTCGTTGGCGGAACAGCCTGGTGGCGGTGATCCAAGCGACGTCGAGGCGGAGTGGGAAAGAACATGAGAATAGTCGTAGTGCGAACAATTGGCGTTGCCATGTTGGGTTTGGGATTAGTGCTGGCCGGGTGCAGCGGTGATCAACGGTCGGAGTTGACGGCGGATTCGAAAGGCGCCACCGAGGCTACGAAAACCAAGAATGCCGATGTTTATACGACCTTGAACTTCGACGATCATTCTGAACAGGAGAATGCGGCCAAGGGGCTATTGGCTAGTCCGGAGGCACTCGAAATCAAAGATGACGAGGGCAATGTGGTGTGGAGCCAGGAGGCTTTCAACTTCCTGGACGAATACGACGAGGCGCCCGACAGCGCCAATCCGAGCCTGTGGGAAAACGCCAAGAACAACCATCTGTACGGCTTGTTCGAAGTCATGGACGGTATCTACCAAGTCCGCGGCTATGACATGGCCAATATGACCCTGATCCGGGGGAACACGGGCTGGATCGTTTTCGACCCGTTGATGAGCGTCGAGACCGCCCAAGCTGCGTTACAGCTAGTCAATGACACATTGGGCGAGCGCCCCGTGGTGGCGGTGGTGATTTCGCATTCCCATATCGATCATTTTGGCGGTGTCGGCGGCGTGGTTTCGGCGGATCAGGTGGCGGCCGGTGTGCCGATCATCGTGCCGGAGAATTTCGCCGAGGAAGCGGTTTCCGAAAACGTCTACGCCGGGTCGGCGATGGGCCGACGCGGGGTCTATCAATACGGCGCCTTCCTGGACAAGAGCGAAACTGGAACACTGGGTGTGGGAATCGGTCTGGGCCAGTCGCTCGGCACGGTCTCGTTTATGACACCGACCGATGAAATCAAGGCCACGGGCGACACCCGCGTGGTTGACGGCATCACGATGGAATTCCAGATGACGCCGGGCACCGAGGCTCCAGCCGAAATGAACACCTGGTTCCCGCAATTCAAGGCTCTCTGGATGGCCGAAAATGCGACCGCTTCGATGCACAATCTCTATACCTTGCGTGGCGCTAAAGTCCGTGATGGTAATAAATGGGCCGAAGACCTCATGGAGACGCTCGATCTTTATGGTGACCAGGCCGAGGTCTCTTTCGAAGCCCACAATTGGCCACACTGGGGCAACGACGTGATCAAGAAATACCTGACCGATACGGCCGCCGCCTATAAATACATCAACGATCAGACACTGCTCTATATCAACCAGGGTTACACCGGTGACGAAATCGCCCAGATGCTCGAATTGCCGCCTGACCTGGCCAAAAACTGGTACACCCGACAGTATTACGGCACGGTGTCCCACAATGCCCGGGCGGTTTATCAGCTTTTCATCGGCTGGTACAACTCAGTGCCAGCGGATTTGAATCCGTTGCCGAAAACTGATTACGCAGCCAAACTGGTCGACTACCTCGGTGATATCGATCAGGTCATCGACAAGGCCCGGACGGACTTCGACAACGGCGAATACCAATGGGTGGCCGAGATCATGCAACAGGTTGTCTTCGCTCAACCGGACAACGACCAGGCGCGTTATCTCCTGGCTGACGCCTACGAACAACTGGGTTACGCCGCCGAATCGGCGACCTGGCGCAATGAATATCTCAGCGCCGCCCAAGAACTGCGGGCCGGCCAGGTTATCCCAGCCGGGACCGCTCATTCTGGGGCGATCGTGGCCAATATGACCCCGACCATGGTGCTGGATTACGTCGGCATTCGGGTCGACACGACACAAGTCCCGGATCTCAACGCCCGCATCAATGTCCATCTGACCGATGACGATGATTACGCGATCACGGTTCGAGCCGGTGTCGTGCTCTATCAACCGGGTGTCCAACTGGACGATCCCGACGCCACCTGGACCACGACCAAACAAGGCCTCATCACCTTGGCCTCGGGTGATCTGGACACCGCCACTCAAGCGATCGAAGTATCAGGCGACCAGACCCTGCTCGCCACCATCCTCGGCGCCTTCGGTCAATTCGACACCGAATTCCCGATTGTCATGCCCTAGTTCTTAGTCCCTAGCTCTAGCAGTGCCCGAGTAGGGCTGCCAGGCCCGACAGCTAGGGCGTGATCAAGCTGACTTCGGGGTTGGCCTCAAGGGCCTGACCAATGCGGTCGTAGGTGGCCCGGTAGGCGGCTTTGGTCTTGGACATGGCTTTCAGGTCACCAGCGATACTTGAGGTCTCGGGTTGGAGACTGATCACGTTATGGCCATCAGCGTCGGTTTCGCGAGTGATTTTCAGGCTCAGATAACGGTCACGTTCACCGACGGCGCCGACGCCGAGAAAGGTCGTCCTCTGTTTCGAGCCGTGCTCAGCCGAGATCTGGCCGGACTGGTTGTCATTAATCCGGAAAGCTTGTTCGGTTAATGAGTCAACGATCACTTGGCTGACCACCGCAGCATCGCCGTCGACGACGAATTGATGGGGTATAGCCATGACCAGGGCAGTTCGATCCACAGGGCACTCCTTGTTCAGATGTTGTCACAGACCAGCAAAATGCGGAGGTACAGCTGCGATAGTAGAACCCTTAACCAAGGCCAGTCGAACAGCGTCCAAAAACGTTGCCGGGTGTTAACAAAGACCCCTTGTTCGATAGTGAATTGGTCAGTCACCGAAGCCCAGCCTGGCAGTCCCGTGAGTCACTCGGGTCGTGAATCACCTCAGACACGGCGTCAACGCTGGAGACAGACTGAAAACACAGTGTTAGCGCTAGTCAACGGCATCTGAACTATCCGCCAGCGCCGCCAGTTGCTCGACCGCCCGCTGCGGGATCGGCGCCCACAGCGGCCGGTTGTGGGTTTCGTAGAGCAATTCGTAGGTCGCCTTGTCGATCAGATA
>JAISGZ010000168.1 GCA_031262845.1 Propionibacteriaceae bacterium
TTGACGATACCCATGATCGCGAGCACGAAGAGGCCGATGCTGACCAAGCCCAACAGGAGTACCAGGATCCCACTAAAGAAACCGCCAATGGCGGCGAGGATCCTCGAAAGGATCCCGACTGCCAGGCTAAAGGCGAACAACGTCAAGCCCTGACCGGCGTGGAACCGGGCATAGGACGAATTCTTGGCCGCCAGCAAGGGAATGAGAACCAGGATGCCGATATAGGACAAGACGGCCATGCCTTTGTTCTTCTGAATATCTTCGTCCCGGCTTTGGATGAAGTTGGCGCCGGCGTTGGGGGTTGGCGTCGGATAAGCGGCACCAGTCGGTTGATAGGTCTGGCCGTAGCCCGGCGTGGCGTAGCTCCCAGTCGACGATTGGCCGTAGCCGGGCGCCGCCGTTGGCGGTGGCGCATAACCTTGCTGAGGCGGGTTGGCCTGGTTCGGCGGCGGGAAAGAGGGCTGAGGAATCGGGGGGAGATCGAGATGGGAGGGTTGGGCTGGTGGAACCGGCGGTTGGTAGCCGGAAGCTGGAGGCTGGTAACCGGCCTGCGGGTCGGGGTTCTGCGTCATGATGTCTTCCTGAACTCTTAGCGTCACGAACGAGTCAATGTGGACCGCGCCCGGCCCACAATCACTGACTCTTCTAGACTACCTCGTGCCGCGCCCATTGCAGGCTTAAGGTTTCGTCGACGGTGGAAAACTCGCCTCTGGAGCGGGAAATTCGCTCACTGAACGGCCGAGCGATCCGCCTCCTCGGGGCTGCCGACAACTGTTCAGCCGGTTTGGGCGACATGCCGACGGACTGAGTTGACGTTGCTGGACAAGGTCTCTACGATCACTACATCTAGTAGTCACATCGATGTAATATCCCAACAGGTTGTGGCTGGGGGTCAAAAAATCCCTCGACCAGATGTGATCTAAGCTAACCCAATTGAGGTGATGAGAGCCCATGTACTGCCCCTACTGCAAGCACGCCGATTCGCGGGTGCTGGACACGCGGGTGGCTGATGACGGGGCCAGTATTCGCCGCCGGCGGCAGTGTCCGGTTTGCGACCGGCGGTTCACGACTATCGAGCAGGTCCAATTGGGTGTGCTCAAGCGTTCGGGTGCCGTCGAACCATTCGTGCGCGACAAGGTTGTCCAAGGCGTCCGTAAAGCCTGTCAGGGCCGTCCGGTGTCCGATGCCGATCTGGCCCGGTTGGGTCAACAGGTCGAAGAGTCGATCCGGCAGTCTGGTCTGGCCGAAGTCCCCAGTGCCGATATCGGTCTGGCCATTCTCGGGCCGTTGGGACAGCTTGATGCCGTGGCTTATCTGCGCTTCGCCTCGATTTACCGCAACTACGAATCGGTCGAAGATTTTGAGGCCGCCATTGATCACATCCGCCGGATGACGCCAGCGACTGTCTGAGCCTCGTCCCATAATCGTCTCCTGAACCTGCAGAAAGGCCCTTGACCATGACCCAGACCGCCGCTTTCGCCGCCGGCACGGCTGACGCCAACCCCGCCCTGCCGCTCGACCAGACCTCAACCCCGACTCGCCCGGCGGCCACCGGTCCGGCCAAACGCCGAGGGTTGACCGTGGAAAGAGTTTTCTCGACGCCCGGTGTCCATCCCTACGACGAAATCACCTGGCAGTTGCGGGATGTCGTTCAGACCAACTGGAAAACCAGCGAAGTCGTGTTCGAACAGCGGGGCGTCGAGTTCCCGGATTTTTGGTCGGTCAATGCTTCGACCATCGTGACGACGAAGTATTTCCGGGGTGCGCTCGGGTCGCCGGAGCGGGAAGCCAGCTTGAAAACCCTGATCGACCGCGTGGTGGCTCAGTACCGGTTGGCCGGTGAGCGGTACCAATACTTCGCGACCCCCGAGGCGGCCCAGGTTTTCGCCGACGAGTTGACCTGGATGTTGGTCCATCAGGTCTTCAGCTTCAATTCACCGGTCTGGTTCAACGTCGGGACGCCGAGCCCGCAGCAGGTCTCGGCCTGTTTTATCTTGTCGGTCGACGATTCGATCGATTCCATCCTCAACTGGTATCGCGAAGAAGGCCGAATTTTCAAAGGTGGTTCTGGGGCTGGGGTCAATCTGTCCCGGATCAGGTCGTCGAAAGAGCTGCTGAGTTCGGGTGGGACGGCCTCCGGCCCGGTCTCGTTCATGCGCGGCGCCGACGCTTCAGCCGGCACGATCAAATCGGGCGGGGCGACGCGGCGGGCCGCCAAGATGGTGATTTTGGATATCGACCATCCCGATATCGTCGAGTTCATCGACACCAAAGCCCGCGAAGAAGACAAGATTCGGGCCTTGCGGGACGCCGGTTTCGATATGGATCTGGGCGGCCGCGATATTTCGTCGGTGCAATATCAAAATGCCAATAACTCAGTGCGGGTGTCCGACGAATTCATGCGCGCGGTCGAGGTCGACGCCGACTTCGATTTGCGAGCCCGGTTGGACGGCCAGACGGTCGAAACGCTCAGGGCTCGGGACCTGTTTCACCAACTGGCCAAGGCCGCTTGGCTGTGTGCCGATCCGGGTATCCAGTACGACGACACCATCAACCGCTGGCATACAACGCCGGAATCGGGCCGGATTACGGCCTCCAACCCGTGTTCGGAATACATGAGCCTCGACAACTCGTCGTGCAACCTGGCCTCCCTCAACCTCATGAAATTCCTCACCAGTGATCTGCGGTTCGACGTTGACCGCTTCATCGCGGCCGTCAACATCATTATTACGGCGATGGATATCTCGATCTGTTTCGCGGATTTCCCGACCGAGGCAATTGGTGACAACACCCGGCGCTTCCGTCAATTGGGGATTGGCTACGCCAATTTGGGGGCGCTACTGATGGCCTGTGGTTTGGCCTACGACTCGCCGACCGGGCGGGCGTTGGCGGCCTCGATCACGTCGGTCATGACGGCGGCGGCCTACCGCCAGTCAGCTGACTTGGCCGGGATCGTCGGTCCTTATGAGGGTCACGCTCGCAATGCCGCCGCCCAACTGCGAGTGATGGAGCAACACCAGGCCGCCAACGCCGCCGTCGATCTGGCCGGTTTGGCGATGGCCCAGCCGATTTACCAAGCTGCGACCGATCAGTGGGCGGCCGTGGTGGCGACCGGCCGGAACCAGGGTTTCCGCAATGCCCAGGCTTCGGTCTTGGCGCCAACCGGGACCATCGGTTTCATGATGGACTGCGACACGACCGGTATCGAGCCCGACTTCGCCCTCGTCAAGTTCAAGAAGATGGTCGACGGGACATCGATGAAGATTGTCAACCAGACAGTCGAGCGGGCCTTGAACGCCCTCGGGTACGCCCCGGCGGTAACGGCCGACATCATCGCCTACATCGCCGAGCGGGGACACGTCGTCGGTGCGTCCGGTCTCAGGCTGGAGGATTACCCGGTCTTCGACTGTGCCATCGGTGAGCGTTCGATCGCGCCGATGGGCCATGTCCGGATGATGGCGGCCGTCCAACCGTTTATCTCCGGGGCCATCTCCAAGACCGTCAACCTGTCGGAGCAGGCCACGGTCGATGACATCGCCCAGGTCTATCTCGAAGGCTGGAAGCTGGGTCTCAAAGCGCTGGCCGTGTACCGCGACAACTGCAAAGTCGGCCAGCCTTTGAGTCAGACCGACCGGGGTGCCAAGAAAGACAAAGACGAGGTCAAGCCCGAGGTGCGGGTCGAATACCGCCCCCGGCGGCGGCGTTTGCCGAAGTCACGTCAGGGTAAGACGATCTCGTTCTCGGTTGCTGGGGCCGAGGGCTACATTACGGCCAACTCCTACGATGACGGCCGGCTGGGCGAGGTCTTCCTCAAACTCGGTAAGCAGGGGTCGACGCTGGCCGGGGTCATGGACGCCTTTTCGATTGCGATTTCGATCGCGCTCCAGTACGGCGTGCCGTTGGAGACCTACATTCAGAAACTGACCAACTTGAAGTTCGAGCCGGCCGGGATGACCGATGATCCGGATGTCCGGATGGCCCAGTCGATCATGGACTACATCTTCCGGCGGTTGGCGCTCGATTTCCTCGATTTTGATGAGCGGGCCGAACTGGGGATTTATACGGCGGCCGAGCGGGCCCGTTACGTCGAAACCGGGTCGTATCTGTCGGATGAAGAAGAAAACCTGCTCTTGGAATCGCAAACCCTGCGCAATGACGCTGGTGATGATCTTCGGATCGACGAGGCCGGGCCCTTGCAGCCGCCGCTGGTCGAATACGCCGCGGCTCATACGACGGCCGAGTTGATGGAGTCCTTGGGACAGGCCGTTGACGCGCCGCTGTGTCTGACCTGCGGGACCAAGATGCGGCCGTCGGGTAGTTGCTACGTCTGCGAGGGCTGTGGTTCGACGTCAGGTTGTTCCTGAGTTCAACGGTCACGGGGGAGTCACCCGCGTACTAGTCCAGCTAGAGTGGGCCCGGTTAGGCAAAGGAAAGGACACCGATGAGCGGTCACTCCAAGTGGGCGACGACCAAGCACAAGAAGGCGGCGATTGATGCCAAGCGCGGCAAACTGTTCGCCAAGCTGATCAAGAACATCGAAGTCGCGGCCCGAACCGGTGGTGGTGACCCAGCGGGTAACCCGACCTTGTTCGATGCCATTCAGAAGGCCAAGAAGAACTCGGTGCCGGCTGACAACATCGACCGGGCGGTCAAGCGGGGATCGGGCGCCGAAGCCGGTGGCGCCGACTGGCAGAACATCATGTACGAGGCCTATGGGCCGGCCGGGGTGGCGATTCTCATCGAATGCCTGACTGATAACCGCAATCGCTCAGCCTCTGATGTCCGCACGGCCGTCACCCGGTCTGGCGGCACGATGGCGGATGTCGGCTCGGTTCAACGGCTCTTTTCACGCAAGGGTGTCGTCCAGGTCGCCAAACAGCAGGAAGGCCGTCAGGTGACGGAACTCGATCTGATGGAGGCGACCCTCGAAG
>JAISGZ010000173.1 GCA_031262845.1 Propionibacteriaceae bacterium
CTCCGTAGAGGACTGTGAGATAAATGGAGAGGAGGACCGTAGAGTAAGGCTCCGGCTGTCATGCGGGGGAGTTCCTTTCAGAGGGCGTAGCGGGAGGCTACACCATGATTCGACTGTCACTCAATCACCGAGTCACTTCTTCAGCGGCTCTGGAGGAGATCAGAGATGAGCTTGTCACTGTCAGACCCGGCCTCTAGACTCACTCTTGACCGTCCCACCTAGTCCCGTAAGGAATTCTCATTATGGCCGGTACTATTCAATTCATCCCCAAAGCTGGCGCCTGCCTCCTGTCCAAGAACATCATCGAGGGCAAAGGACGCGTTCGCTGGATGGTCCGCGAGACGTCGAAAGTCCCCGTGGACAATGGCTGGCGCATTTTCTCCCACATCGATGACTCCGCCTATTTGGCGAATCCCAACAACCTTCAAGTGGTCGATTTCAACCAAGCCTGTATGTTCGAGCCGGCGCTCATCGGCATCTGGGATTTCCCGGTCGGCTCAGACCTCCAGATCACCGAAGATGAAAACGGTATCCACGTGGTGGATACGCCGACCGGACAAGAAATCCCTCGCGAACGGTTCTTTGTGCCGCCTGATCAGCGGGCCTGAACCCTGGCCTGATCTCAATCCTGGCCTGAGGCGAGGGCTGATCGAATTGATCGAATACCGGATCGGTGATCACGAGTACAGGTCGATGGAAAAGGTGCCTTGACCAACTAGTTCGCCGATCCGGACGGTCAGCGAACAGGAATTAGTCGGCTGGATCGCCCGCAGACGTTGGCCAGTGGCGTTTTCAGCTGCGTCGCAGGTCGTGACCTCGACAGCGTTGAGTCCGACTCCACCGGTCAGGTCCTTCAGCTGATCCGTTTCCATGGTGATCAAGGTGTCAGAAGTGAAGAGGGTGAAATCGGGCACGGCTGACTGGTCGCCGAGCCACCGGGCGACAACGCTGTATGGCACATTCTGGCCGATGCCGCCGCCTTGATTGAGGACGATGGAACTGGCCTGGACCGTCAAACCGGTAACCCGTTGGAGTGGGAAACTCGTGCCCGTCAGGCTTCTCAGAACCTCATCGGTGGCTTGCGTGATGGCAGTTAGCCATGGTCCGTAACTGTCTTCGGGGCCACCAGCGACCGTGATGACAAACCTCTGTTCTTGTCCGGCGGTCAAGCTGACATCGGTCAGTTTGTAGCCACAGTCGGCGTCGGTACCGTCACCGGAGGCGGTCAGCCGAGTCATCGTCTCCGGTTGCTCAATGAGTTCGGCGCAGGCGTCACCGTTGAAGGCCGGCAGTACGAACAGGACCTCACCGCTCAGTCCGATCGAACGTGGCGCATAGAGCGTCAGCTCCACCTTGGTGGTGGCATCGGCGGCGTTGTAGGAAGCGCTCCAATCAAGACTCAACCCGGAAGGAGCGGCTTTACCACGTAGCCAGTCTGGTGCGGCGGTGACTGTCGTGGTTGGGGGCGGGTCGGCGGGCGTGCGGGTAGGAAACACCCCGGTTAGCCAGAGAACCAGAAAAGCGATGGCCAGGACACCTACTCCGGCGCCAATCGCTAGGAGAAGGCGGCGACGCTTATTCGGCAGTGACGGTTCGGTCGCTGGCAGAGAAGCCTTGACCTCGTGGTGGACGGCGGCCTTGACCTGAGTCCGGGAAGGGTCAAATTCTTCCATCGAGTCGGTTACCACGGGGACAGTGGCAGGCTGCGCTCCGGCTTTCATCCAGGTGGCATTGGGATCCTGCACACTGCCGATGGTGGCCGCACTCGTGTCAGCACGCCCGAGGGTGTCCTTGCCGGGCAGTAGCGAGTGGCTATCGGACCACTGTTCGGGAACCGGCTGAACCGGGAGAGGGTTGATATCCAGACCAGTAATTCGCCGGAGCTGTTCGGCCGCCTCAGCGGCACTGGGCCGGTGGGCCGGGTCTTTGGCCAACAGGGTCGATAACACCTGCCACAGTGCCGGATGAAGTGGCAGCGTCGGTGGCGCCGACCGGACGTGTCGATTGCCGATCGTCAGCGGTGTACCGGAACCCGCAAATGGAGTTCGCCCGGCTAGGAGTTCATATAAGACGATGCCGGTGGCGTAGACATCAGATTTGGCAGAGAACTGGCCATACTCGAACAATTCGGGTGGCATGTACAGCGGGGTGCCGATCAGACCGCTGGCCTGGACGATGCTGCCTTCTTGAGTCAGACGGGCGATGCCGAAGTCCGTCAGGCGAACGGTGGCCGGCGTCGGTAAACCTTGATCAGCCAGCAGAGCGTTGTCGGGTTTGATGTCACGGTGGAGGACGCCTCGGCCATGGGCATAAGCCAAGGCGTCGAGCAAAGCGGCGACCAGTGGCACCGCGACTGCGGGAGCCAGGGTGCCGGCGTCTTTCAGATAGTCGCCCAGGGAACCGCCTCGTACGAGATCCATGACGATGGCGAGGTCGTCCCCTTCCACGACTAAGTCACGAACCTGAACAATGTTGGGGTGATCGAGGCTGATCAGGATGGATCGCTCTTGCAGGAAACGGGTCACGATCTCCGGGTCTTGAACAAATTCCGGGCGCAGCAATTTCGCGGCCAGGTAGCGTTCATTCTCACGGTCCCAGGCTCGCCAGACTTCGCCCATCGCACCCCGGCCCAACCGGTTGACCAACTCATAGCGGCGGCCAAGACCACGTGTCGACTGGCTCGGAGGTACGTCTGTCCGATCAGTCATGAATCTCCTCGGGACAGTGGGAGCGAATAGAACAGCACCAAAGATGGTTCCGCTGGTCATAGGCCGAATAACCCAGCTCTGGGCAGCAGAGAACAGGATAGTGGTTTTGGCGTCTGTTGCGGACGTCAATTGAGACGTTGGTCCGCCTGAGATGCTGGTCCGCCGGCGACTCTGGCCGGTCTGTTCAACGAGGTGGCGGAATTTCGGGTCGAGGTGGTCGCAGTCGGCGGCGGTACGGGAAACGGACAACACCGGCGCCGAAACGGACAGCACTGGCGCGGTGGCGGACAACGGAATGGACAACACCTGGTGGGCAGGCTGAGACGCTCATAGGAGGTCTCCATGTCTCGTCACGGCAACGCTTCGGCCACGTTGGTGCAGCGGCTTAATTCCGAGTGGCAACAACTTCAATTAGCGGCCCCGGATTGGGTGACGGCGTACGGTCCGAGTCTGGAAACGGTTCGACGGGCTATCGCGGGTCAACCGGACTTGGTTTTGGCGGAGTTGATCGCGGCCGGTCAAGCGGGGTCGCAATTGGCCAGCCGGGTGGTGGTCCAGGCTTTCTTGGGTCACGTGGTCCGGCTGGCGCAACGCGATCGCCGGCTGACGCCGGACCTAGCGGTGGCCGCCTTGTGGCTCAGGGTGGCGACTTATCCGTTGGCTCGGCGGCCACAACGGATTGCCGCCAATTTGGTCTGTGACTTGCGGAAAGATCTCGTGGCGGAGCACAAACCGCTGGGCTGCGGGCCAGTTGCGCCGCCGCCGTCCACGGACGCCGAAACAGTCTTCAACCTGGCCGCTGACTGGGCGCTGGTCAGCCCCCAACACCTGGCCGTGGCGGCCAGCGTTTACCGTGATGGTCTGACGAGCCAGACCGCGGCCGAGCGTCATCAACTGTCGGCGACGACGGTGCGCTGGCGTTGCCACCAAGCCATCAGTCAGCTCCGCCGCCACCGTGACCTGCTGGCCGATTACAGCCAGCCGTCACACCCGGAATATTGGGTCGCCGTCCAGCCGTGTGAATCCTGAGGAGCTATCGGCTGCAGCGCCCGGTTAATTACGCCCAGTGAATCAACAGCCGAGCCTTCCCTGCACAGTCGGGTGTCCAAAATTGCAAGCCCAAATGGTTCGATTTTGGCAAAAAACCTGACCATTTTGACTGGGAATTTGGTAGAGGGTGCTTGAGACCGTATGGAAAAGGGACGGTGCTGTCCAAAGTCGGCGGGTCAGGGGATTGCCATGGTTAGGGCAGCGGCGGGTCAGGGGATTGCCGTGGTTGGGACAACGGTGTGGTTAGGGCGACAGTGTGCTCGAAGTGGTGTGGTCAGGTCAACAGCGCGGTCAGGGCAGCGGCGCGGTCAAACCAACGGCGCGGCCAAAGGCGCCTCAGCCAGAGGTACGTAAAGCGAACGACCACCGGGACCTTGGCCGAGGCGGGACTCGAACAGCGTGGCTCGGGTGACGGACCAAGTGGGGCCACGGTAAACCGACAGAGCCCGCAGCGGGTTGGTCAGATCGGCCCGGGCGGCCAAGCGGGAGAAGGTCAGGTGGGGTCGGTGGGCGGAAGCCGGCGGGGCCGGTTCGTCGGCCTCACCGTAGTGCCATAGCCCGGTGACATCCTTGACCAAGCCCGACAGTTCATCCGTCTCGCCACCGACGCCGATCCAGGCTTGGCGGCCGCCGAAGGTGCCGGCGCCCGTTAACTCCAGCCGGAAGGGAGTGTGGCGAGCGGCGGCGGCGTAGAAATCATCGCTCAACTGCGGGATGTAACCGGCTGGCACCTGGCCGAAGAAAGCCAAAGTAATGTGCCAGCTGGACCGCGGCAGGCGCGGGTTGCGCTGGCCTTCACGGGGGGGAATGACGTGGTCAAGGGCTTGTTCCAAGTGGTCAAGCACAGCCGTCGGGGGAACCAGAGCGGTAAAAAGACGCATGGGGACCTCGGAGATCAGCCGGTTGGTTGGATAACGGCGCTGCTAGGCGCGACTGGGGTGTTGATGGGCGCCAACGTGGGCTGGTTGGGCGCCGCTGGCTCAGCCGTGGACTCAGCCGGTTCCGGGGCGCCGGTGGCTGACGACTGAGACACGTTGGGTGAAGGGTTTGCGGCCGACTCAGCCGGTTGGCTGTTCGCGCTTTGGTCCAAGTCGTTGGGGTAGTCGCCGACACCACCGCCACCGCGGTTCTGGCCGGTCGGCAAGGTAAAAGCTATCGGCTCCTTACCGGCCATGGCCACATTCATATAGGCGTGCCAGACATCGCCAGGGTAGGTGCCACCGTAGAACATGCCGGAGCTGGCGTACGGGTTGAGATCGGAGTAACCGTTGTCACCGGCCACGAACATGACAGCCGTCGAAATCTGCTTGGTGAAGCCGATATACCAGGCCGCCCGCATCGACTCGGCCTCATCGTCGTCACCGGCCGAACCGGTTTTCCCGGCCACTGGCCAGTCGAAGCCAGCCGCTGCCCGCGAGCCCGTGCCTTCTTGGAGGACCGAACGCAGGGCGTAAGTCGTGGTGGCGGCAATTTCAGGAGTCAAGGCCGGGGTCGCCGCTGGTGGCGTGCAGTGGCCATCCGTGCCGATCTCACCCCACAAACAGACCAATTGGCCGTGATCCCAGACTTCGCGGACGACGTGTTGGTGTACGTACTGGCCGTTATTTGACACGGTCGCGAAGGCGTTGGCGGCGGCGATCGGGGCGACTTCGCCTTCACCCAGCGCGATCCGGCCATTGTTCTTCCAGGTTGAGTTGGTCGGCACGCCGAGATCGTTGGCGGCCTTGATCACGTCCTGGGGGCCGTCGGTCAGTTTCAGCACCAAGTCGACGTAGGCGGTGTTGACCGAGTTGGTGGTGGCAAAACCGAGCGACACCGAACCGTATTGGGCGCCGGAGTCGTTGTTAACGGTTTGGGAGTCACCCGGGGGCGTGAAGGTACTACCGCGCAACATCGTTGACAAGGTAAAACCCTGTCGCAGGGCGGCGATCAGAGCGTACGGTTTGAAGGTCGAACCGGCCATCCGGGGGGTCGTCGCCCAGTTGATCTGGCTTTCCAGGAAATCGGGTCCGCCGTAGAGCGCGATGACCTCACCGGTGCCGACGGCGACCGAAGCCAGGGCGCCGTGGAGTTTGCTCGGATCCTGGGGCACGCGGGCGTCTTCGGCGGCGGCCAGAGTCCAGGCCTGGACCGCCGTCACGGCCGCGTCCTGGGCCTGCTTGTCGAAGGTCGTCACGATCTGGAGCCCGCCACCGTTGACATCTTGTTCGGTGAACAAACCTGAGCTGATCAATTCGGCTTCGACCATTTTCAACAGGAAACCACCCGGTCCGGCGTAGCGGTCGTGGGTTTCCTGGAGTTCCAGGGACGGCGGATGAGCCAAGGCGTCGGCGTGCTGCTCGGCCGTGATACCGACATAGGGCTGGGGTGTTTGAGCGGCCTTTTGGCCCATCTCCAACAGGCCGTCGAGAACGTATTCGTAGCGTTCCAGGAAGGCCGTCCAATTGGCCTCGTCGACGGCCGGATCGAGGTTGCCGGGGGAGTTGAGGATGACGGCCAGGGAAGCGCTCTGGGGCAAGGTCAAATCCTTGGCGTCGACACCGAAGAAGGTTTGGGCGGCGGCTTCGATGCCGTAGGCGCCGCGGCCGAAATAGACGGTGTTGAGGTAGCCGGCCAAAACGTCGCGCTTGGCCATCTCCCCACCGCGGCCCATCTTGACTGCGAGGAGAATCTCTTTAGCCTTGCGGGAAGCAGTTTGATCACTCGTCAGGTAGAGGATTTTGATGTACTGCTGGGTGATCGTGGAACCGGATTGGAGCGGTTCGCCGGCCACGATGTTCTTGATTGAGCGCAGGATGCCGCTGACCGAAATTCCCGGGTCGGTCCAAAAGCCCCGGTTTTCGGCCGCCAGGACTGCGTCTTTCACGGTCTGGGGCATGGCTTCATACGCCAAGACGGTGCGGTTCTGTTCGACGAAATCGCCGAGTACGGTGCCGGTCACCGTGCCGTCGGCTTGGCGGACGGCGTCGCCGTAGAACACCTGGGTCCGTTCGGTCAGAAACTCGGCGTTCGGGTCGGGCAACTCGACCCGCTGATAGGCGTAGACCACCCCGGCCAAGCCGAGCAAGGTGATGACCAAGAAACTGATGAGCAAGGTCAGCGCGATCCGGGCCGGCCAGCTGCGACGCTGACGTTTACTAGAGCGGCCCGTCGAACCGGAGCGGCCCGTCGACTTCGAACGACGGGAAGCAGCAGTCGAACTCCCGGCTGAGCGGGAGGAGCCAGCGGCGCCGGACTTCGAGGCTGAGCCCTTTTTGGAGGCCGAACTCGACTTGGCCGACGAGCCCGACTTGGCCGACGAGCCCGACTTGGCCGTGGAACCTGACGGCGAAGACTTCGGCCGCCGACTCGGCGACGAGCCGGATGAACCGGATGACTTAGCCATAAATATCCTCTACCGTCGGCTGGCGGCGCGGGGGGCGACGTTTCTTACCATCACCGAGTACATATGACTCGATCATATGGTTCCAGCCACATTCCGGGCAGACCTCCACCACACAGACCTTGAATTCGCCAAATTCGTTCTCCATCTCCGCCAACTCGGCCGGTGATTTGATACGACCGGAGTACTGGCCCAACTGGTCGCCAAAAACATAGTGCAAAAGCAGCAAACGGCCACAGTCGTTGACCGGACAGCGGGTAGCGGACAGGTCACCGTGGTGGAGCGCCGCTCGAATCAGCAGCGGGTCGGCGTCACAGGCCTCGGCCGGCGTCAACGACCGGACCCGGCTCCGCAAATTGGCCAGGGTCCGGCGCCGTTGCAGCGCATAATCGACGCTTTCTCGCTTGGACCACATAACTCACAAGGGTACCCGGCGGGTTTGAGCCCCGGCCGAGGCTGGGAACCGGCGCAGCTCGCCCGGCCACCGTGGGGCACCCCGGGCTGATCAGCCGGAACCGGCATACTTGGGCCCATGGTGTCACATTCCGGCTCCGCCGAGACCACGCCCAACGTCGCCTCTGCCGCTAGCCCGACCTCAGTTGCCCGTCCAGTCGCGGACGGCAGCGGGCCGAACCGCCGCGCCAGCCGGTTACGGCTCCGCCTGTTCCGGCCCAAGTCGAGTGCGCCCGTGGCCAGCCCCGAGCCGCCCCCCGAGGTCGAGGCGGTTGAGTCGCCGACTCCCCGGCTGGCCTTGCCCCGAGTGCTGTCGCTCCTGATCGGGGTGGCCGCGGTCCTGATCATCGTCGACGGCATCGGCCCGCTGCGCAACATCGTGGCGGCTTCGTTTCTGGCGCTCAACCTCGTCATCGTGGTCTGGCCGATTCAACAGCTGTTGGCTCGTGTCCTGCCCCGGGCGGTGGCGTCGATCGTGGCTGGGCTGGTGGCCATCATCTTGCTCCTGGCGCTGTTGGCTTCGATCGCCTGGGCGATTACCCGGATGGTCCAGACGCTGCCGGAGTATTCGGACCAATTCAGCCAGATGATCTCAAGTGTCCAAGCCTTCGCCGACCGCTACGACATCAAGACGACCTTCACCATGGAGGAACTGTTCAACGGGCTGAGCCGGCTCAACATCGGGTCGATCGTCTCCGGTCTGACCTCGGTGGCCGCCAGTTTCGGTTCGGCCGTCTGGCTGATCGCGCTGATCATCATGATCTTGATCTTCATGACCATGGATTCGATGTCGTTCAGCGAGCGCATGAAGCGCCTCAGCGAGCGTCACAATTCGACCCTGGCCTGGGGCCTGGGCGCTTTCGCCCGCGGCGTTCGGCGTTACTGGGTGGTGGCTTCGGGCTTCGGCTTGATCGTGGCCCTGACCGACTGGGTCTTGTTGCTGGCCCTGGGCGTGCCGCTGGCCGGCGTCTGGGGGGTCTTCAGTTTCGTCACCAACTTCATCCCCAATATCGGTTTCATCATCGGCCTGGTGCCGCCGGTCATCATGGCGCTGCTCGATTCCGGTCCCGTGACCGCGATCTGGGTCATCATCGGCTACGTCGCCCTGAACACGATCTTCCAGAGCTTTATCCAGCCGCGGGTCTCGGGCAACGCCGTCGGCATCACGCCGACCGTGGCGGTCTTGTCGTTGTTGGTCTGGTCGGTCGTACTCGGTCCGCTGGGGGCGATTTTGGCGATCCCGGCGACGCTCTTCTTCAAGACTCTGCTGGTCGATATCGACCCTCAGAACCGCTGGTTGAATACCTTGATCGCGGCCAATCCCAAGACCTCGGAGGAAGACCCGATCCGGTTGAGCGAGTTGTTGGAGCGGGCCAAAGGCCTGCGACGGCAGCGGCGCCGGGGGGAGGCAACGGCGGAGTCGGCCGACGAGGCGACGGCTGCTCAGTCGGCGGACGCCACCTCAGTCGCGGCCACGACTGACGCCACGGCCGGGTCCGGGACGGCCACGACCGAGCCTGCAGATAGTCCCTCGTAAAGGGCCACCGACCCAAGACCCTGTTCCCATGCTGGACGTCTTCGCCCGTCAATGACGCAAACGCCGATGGGTCCTGGTGACGGAACCGGCCAGCCGCTATCTTGTCCAGTGAGTTCTCAGTAGGAAGGTCGGCTATGCCCCCCGAGTTCGCTTATTTCGATGTTCTGCCCCTGGGGAAAGACGGGACGCCGTATCGGCTCCTGACCTCGGAGGGGGTCTATCTCAGCCAAGCCGTCGGCCGGAATTTTTTGGAGGTCATGCCGGAAGCCCTGACGTTGCTGGCGGAAACCGCCTTCCACGACATCGCCTTCTACCTCAGGCCGGCTCACCTGGCCCAGCTGCGGACCATCCTCGACGACCCCGAAGCTTCGGGGAACGACAAGTTCGTCGCCCTCGATCTGTTACAGAACGCCAATATCGCCGCCGCTGGGGTGCTGCCGATGTGTCAAGACACCGGTACGGCCATCATCATGGGCAAAAGAGGCCAACAGGTCCTAACCCAAGGAGTTGATGAACGGGCCTTGTCGCGGGGGATTTACAACGCCTACACGGGGCTCAACCTGCGTTATTCCCAGAACGCGCCGCTGACGATGTGGGACGAAGTCAACACCGGGACCAATCTGCCCGGTCAAATCGAGTTGTACTCCGACACCCAAACCGGCCACGAGACGACCTACAAATTCCTTTTCATGGCCAAAGGTGGCGGCTCGGCCAACAAATCGTACTTGTTCCAGGAAACCAAGGCTCTGCTCAACCCGACGGCCTTGATGGCCTTCTTGGAAGACAAAATCCGCAGTCTCGGCACGGCCGCCTGCCCGCCGTATCACCTGGCGGTCGTGATCGGTGGCAGCTCGGCCGAATTCGCCCTCAAAACCGCCAAATACGCCTCCGCGAAATACCTCGACACCTTGCCAGTCGCCGGTTCGGTGATGGGCCACGGCTTCCGGGACTTGGATATGGAAGCCGAGGTCCTCGAGCTGAGCCGCCGGATCGGACTCGGGGCTCAGTTCGGTGGTAAGTATTTCTGTCACGATGTCCGGGTCATCCGCTTGCCCCGCCACGGCGCCTCGCTGCCGGTGGCGATCGCCGTCTCGTGTTCGGCTGACCGGCAGTGCCTGGGCAAGATCACGCCCGAGGGTGTGTTCATCGAACAGTTGGAAACCGATCCTGGCCGTTTCCTGCCCGAGGTAACCGAGGATGATCTGGCTGGCGACGTGGTCGCGATCGACCTCAACCAGCCGATGGCCGATATCCGGGCAACCTTGAGCCGGTACCCGGTGACGACCCGACTGAGCTTGTCCGGGCCGATGATCGTGGCCCGGGATATCGCCCACGCCAAACTCAAGGAACGGCTGGATTCTGGCCAGGGGCTGCCGCAGTACTTCAAAGACCACCCGGTCTATTACGCCGGTCCGGCGAAAACTCCGGCTGGGATGCCGTCCGGTGCCTTCGGCCCGACCACGGCCGGGCGGATGGACTCCTACGTTGATCAGTTCCAGGCCGCTGGTGGTTCCTTGGTCATGGTCGCCAAGGGTAATCGGTCAGACGCGGTCACGGCCGCCTGCCAGCGCCACGGCGGGTTCTACCTCGGTTCGATCGGCGGACCGGCCGCCCGGCTGGCGCAAGAGTGCATCAAGTCGGTCGAAGTGCTGGAATACCCCGAATTGGGGATGGAAGCGATCTGGCGGATCGAGGTCGAAGACTTCCCGGCCTTCATCGTCGTCGACGACAAGGGTCACGATTTCTTCGCCCAGATCAAGCCCGTCTCGATTGGGCCGAAACCTTAAGTAGTGGGTTGCGTCGACGGGGTCAGTGACCGATATTTCGCCGGGCCTGGCGGCCCGTTGGCATGGCTGAAAGTAGCCAGCGACGTTAATCCCTTAGGTCAGGCTGGTTTCTGAGCCGCGTTCGGGAGTGCGTGAACCAACCAGCGGTCAAACGGGCCGACGAAGCGACCGGCGACTCGCCGTCAGCGCGATCAGGGCGCTGGCGGCCGCCAACATGAGAGCCGCCAAACCCGCCCCGGCGATCTGGTTCGTCTGCGGCGCATTACCGGTGTTGGCCAAACCAGTGGTGAAGCTGCGGCTGACCGTGCCGGACTTGTTACCGGTCAGCGTCAGCGTGTAGGTCCCGGTCTTGAACGAGGCCGGCGGCATCCAGTCGAAGCTGACCTGGCCGGAACTATCGGCCAGCCGTTGACCGATCGGCGTCGGCAGCGAATTGACGGTCGCGGTCACCTGCTCGCCGGGCTGGAAACCACTGGCGACGAAACGGAAGCGGCCGTTGGCCTGGCTGATCGTGATCTGGCTGGGATCGAGCGTCGAAGAGCCAGTCAGTTGGTTGGCGGTCGGGCCGACCGTCGGCGGCTCCGGCGACGGCAGCGGCGGCTCTTCGCCACAGTAGCTGTAGCCGTTGTACGTCAGCAGCTTGATCGTGTAGTTGACTTGGGCTTTCGTCTCATCGGTCATCATCTCGATGACTTTGTTCCAGTCGAACTGTTGGCCCGGATAGTCGGGCATCGTGTCAACCAAGGCGACCGACAACTCGCTGAAATAGTTCTGCAACCACAGCAGCGAATCTTTCAGATGGCTGGGGATGGTCTGGTCGGCCAACAGCACGTCCATATCCCGCATGGCCTGTTCGATGGCCTGCTGGACTTCGAGGAAGTAGGCCTGGGTTTCGGCGCTGTCGGTATCGGTTTCGGTGTCGGCTTCGGAGGTCGTGTAGTAGCCCGTCAAGTCGTACAGGCTCTGGCCGACCAGCGGGTAGTCCTCGCAGAAGTGGCCGGTTGGCGCGGTGGCACTGGTACTGGGCACGGGGGCGGACCCGGTCGGGGTCTGGCTGGGCGCCGGGGCGGCCGACTCGGTGGCCGCGGCGGCCGGAGTCTGGTCGGCGGGCGCAGCCGGGTCGGTGGTGGCAGCCGGGGTATCGGCTGCGGCCGCTAAGGCTTCGAGCAGGTCAGCTGGCAGTTCTTCGGCCGACGGCGCGGGCGTGGGGCTGACGGCCGGGCTGGCACTGGGGCTAGCGGCGGCATCGTCGGCTTGAGCGGAGTTAACGGGGCCGAGCGCTGCTGTCGCCAGCAACACCAGACCAGTCACTCCGACCAGAGCTTTGCGCATGAGCACTACTTCCTGAATCAAGGCGACAGGACCGAGAAAGCGGCCACCGAGGAGCTAGCGGTCAGTCAAACCGCGCCACAGTGACACCACCTTCGAGCGGTCGCAAAAACGCCGAGGAGGTCAGACGAGGCCCAGTATAGATGGCGGGTGATAATCGGCACGACATTTTTAGATGCCCTTCAACTTCGCTGACGACGTCGAAAGCCCAGGTTCACAGCTGTCGGGCGCCACCCGCAGATGGTGGACATCACCGGCCGCGAACCAGCGTAATTCGCCGTCGACGATCAGGCCCAGCTCACCGCTGGCGGCGATGGCGCTGGCCTGGCCACAGATGGCGGTCTCGTCCGGTCGGTCGGAGAACGTCAGTCGGACCGATTGGCCGAGCGTGGCCGAATAGGCCCGGTAAGCCGGGAGTAGATCGTGACCGGCCTCCCACAACGCCAGTACCTCGTCCAACTGGCGCAGGACCGCCACCGCCGCAGCCTCCCGGCTGGTCACGACACCAGCCAATGCCAGCGAGATCGACTCCGGCGTCGGCAACTCGGCCGCCGTCTGGCTGATGTTGAGGCCGATGCCGATGACCGCCTGGGTCTCGGACCCTCTGGCCACGGTTTCGACGAGCAAGCCGGCGCATTTCAGCTGGTTGAGAAGCACGTCATTGGGCCATTTGAGCTGCACCCAGGGTGGGGGCGAGGTGGTCGAGCTGGACTCAGTCGAGGCCTGGGCTGGGGACTTTGGCGGTGTCACGAGTCGGTCGGTGAAGCCCGTGGCGTCCAGCTCAACAGGGGCCGGAAGCGGCTGACCGGCCAGTTGCTCAATCGCCCGGGCCGTCGCCAGACCGGTCAACAGCGGCACCAAGGTCCACGCCCGGTCAGCTGGCAGCGTGATGGCCGCCGACAGGGCGATCGAGCGACCCAGTGGGCTCGACCACGGACGGCGGTGGCGGCCATGACCGCCGTCCTGCTCGGCCGCCACGATGACCGCCCCCGGTCCCGTCGTCCCGGCCTTCAACCCGGCCAACAAGTCGGTGCTGGTCGAACCGGTCCGCTCGACGACCGTCAGCCGGTGCCAACGAGAAGTCGCCAGACCTTGTTGCAGCTGAGTGGCATCCAACAAGATGGCGGCCGTGGGCGAATTCATGGACGGCATCATGAC
>JAISGZ010000026.1 GCA_031262845.1 Propionibacteriaceae bacterium
GATTGGCTGACCAAGTCGTTCGAACCGGTCGTCACCGCCGTGCCGCAAGAGCTGCGCGGCAAGCGCGAACCGGCTCAGATTTTCCACGAGGTACTCGACTACCGGTGGTATCAAGCCCAGCGCGAAAGCCGCGACGTACCCCTGGTCGAAGCCACCCACGGCTACGTTCACGATGTCCTGTCCGGTCTGCCGGATGAGGCTATGAATCCCGACATCCTGGTGCCCGTGGTCCCCGACCGGCCCCTGGCCAACCCCTACGATCCGACCCTCGGTTACGCCGATGACGATGAGATCGACCGGCCCCACGACCCCTGGGAAGACGGCCCGATCGACGTCCCGGCCCAGCCGTATATCCTCGACAGCACGGTTTTACGCCAGGCCCAAGGGCCCGCCGCCGAGACGTCCCCGCCCGAACCCGACTGTCCGGAAAGCTGAACGGTATGGTCGCAGGCGATCGGTCACAGGTGCGACGACCTGGCTGATCTGCCACGGCTGACCGGTATTGTCAGGGGCGATGGTGTGACGGCTCGGTTCCGGTCGGTTCGACGAACCCGCTGGTGAACCGATGGCCTCGAACTGAATTTCTGCAAGGAGCTAGACGATGACCGATGTCCGTGATCTTGTCATTGTGGGTTCCGGCCCAGCCGGTTTGACGGCGGCGATTTACGCCGCTCGGGCCGGGTTGGCGCCGCTCGTAATCGAAGGTGCGCTGACCGCCGGTGGCGCGCTCATGACGACGACCGAGGTGGAGAACTTCCCGGGTTTCCCGGACGGTATCCAGGGGCCCGATCTGATGGCCCAGATGCGTCAGCAGGCCCTCCGTTTCGAGGCTGAATTCGTCACCGACGATGTCACGGCCGTCGACCTGACCGGCCCGATCAAAGTCATCACCGACGCCGAGGGCAACCAGTACCAGGCCCGGTCGGTCATCTTGGCCACCGGCTCGGCCTACCGCAAGCTCGGCTTGACCGATGAAGCCCGCTTGTCCGGCCGGGGCGTCTCCTGGTGCGCCACCTGTGACGGTTTCTTCTACCGTAATAAGAATGTCGCCGTTATTGGTGGTGGTGACTCGGCGCTCGAAGAGGCCACCTTCCTGACCCGCTTCGCCGAATCGGTCACAGTCATCCACCGGCGTGACCAACTGCGGGCGTCGAAGATCATGATCGACCGGGCCATGGCCAACCCGTCGATTCAGTTCCGCTGGAATTCCGTCGTCACAGCCATCCAAGGCGATCAGCAAGCCACCAGCTTGGTCCTACGTGACAAGCAGACGGGCGAGACCAGCGAGTTGCCGATCGACGGTGTCTTCATCGCCATCGGCCACGAACCCCGGAACGAACTGTTCCGTGACCAAATCGAACTCGACGCCGCTGGTTACGTGGTCGTGGCGGCGCCCGGCCAAGCCACCAATGTGGCGGGCGTCTTCGCTTGTGGCGATGTCGTCGATTCGACCTACCGGCAAGCCATCACGGCCGCCGCCTCAGGCTGCCGGGCGGCTATTGACGCCCAGGAATACCTCGTCAGCCTGGGCGGCGACGGTTTGGTGGCCTGGCGCTAACCCGGCACCAGCCGGATCCCGACCAGCTCAGCTTCCAACCAGCAACAGCCAAAACCCACCTGTCCATTAGCCCACCGCATCAACCCCAAGGAGCCACGATGTCCTCAATCCCCGCTGTCACCGATCAAACCTTCGCCGCCGAAGTTCTCCAGGCCAGTCAACCGGTCTTGGTCGACTACTGGGCCGATTGGTGCGCCCCCTGCAAGCAGCTGAGCCCCCTGCTCGACAACTTCGCCGCCGAGTACGGCGACCGGATCAAGTTCGTCAAACTCGACGCCAACAGCAACACCGATGTGCCCCTGGCCCACGGCGTAACAAACCTACCGACCGTGCAGTTGTTCAACCAGGGTCAAGTCGTCCAACAGCTAGTCGGCAACGTCACCAAACTCAGCCTACGCAAACTCCTAGACTCGATCTGAGCCCAAAATCGCAAGCCAAAATGGTTCGAAAACCTGCCAAAATCGAACCATTTGGGCTTGCAATTTCGAATTCACGATTGATGGGCACCCCGTTGGCTGGATGGGTGGGTCGGCTGGGTTGTCGGGTTGGCTGGATTGGCGGGTTGGTGGGTTGGCTGGATTGATCGCTGTTTCAGGAGTGCCACTACCCACGCCAGCTGAGTGACCGGTTAACCCTGCCAACTGGGTGACTCGCTAGCCGCACCGACCTTGCCCAGTCAGCGCCAACCCTGCGGCGAGACGGGTAAGGCCGATTGCTACTGTGACCAAATCGTCGACGCACACGCGCCACGGGGAACGTGGCCGGTGATCACAGATCACGGTTGTGTGCCCCGAGTCGAAGAGGTCCCCTCATGCCCCATCGTCAGTCTTGGTCTCGCCTTTCAGCCGTCGCGATCGCGGTCAGCTTGGTCAGTGGGCTGGGCTTCATCGTCACGGCCAGCTCGTCCAACGGCGCTATCCAACCGGAAACCACGCCGTTCGCCGCCCGCTACTCGGTTGATACGAACGGCGGCGTCGTGACGGTCAGCGGGAACTCATTACTCTGTGACGTCACCGATCCAACCTGTCAGATGACCGTCCGCTACGGCCTGCCGTTTGACAATGATGATTTTGTTATGACGCAGTATGACGAGGATGACGACTCATCGACTTTCAACTCCAGCAGAAGCTCTCTCGATCTCCCCAATGGCGCCACCGTGTTGTGGGCCGGACTGTATTGGGGGGGCCGTTTGGAGGCCGGACAGGGCGGCCAAGACGCTGATGAGTTTGGCGGCAGCCGGACCTCGGTCCTGTTCCAAGCTCCTGACGCCGATGACTATCAAACCGTTGTCAGCGACACGGCCTTCGGCCCCATGACGGGCCCGATGGATTTCTCCGCCTACCAATCCTTCGCCGACGTGACCGAAATCGTCCAAGAGTCCGGCAGTGGCGACTACATGGTCGCGAATGTGGCGGCGGCTACTGGCTACGACCGTTACGGCGGCTGGACCCTGACCGTGGTCTACCAGTCAACCTTGATGCCACACCGACACTTGGCGGTTTTCGATGGCTTCAACAGCGTCCGTCCCGGCCATCCCCAAACGCTGACGGCCGACGCCTTTCAAACTCCATCGGACAATACGGTCGCCACTGACCTGACCCTCGTGGCCTACGACGGTGACCGCGGCCAGTCCGGCGACTCAGCCACTCTCAACACCACTCAAGTGGCCACCACGGCGGCGCCCGGTGCCAACTTCTTCAACGCCAGCGCCGATGCCAGCCAAGTCACGGCGGCCCAGGCATCAGCGGCGCCCAACTTGTTGGGCTTCGACCACAAGACCGTCGACGCCACCAGCGCCCTCCCGCATGATTCGAGGTCAGCCAATCTGACCTGGTCAACCCAGGGTGACATTTACTATCCCGGCCTGGCCACGCTGGCCGTCAATACCGTGGCGCCGGATTTCACGGACTCGATCGCGACCGCCGTCGATCTGACCAACAACTACTGGCCTGAGCCCGGGAACACCATGCAATACAGCCTGACCTACATCAACACGGGTTTCGCGGCGGCCCAGCAAGCCACGTCGTGTCAGGTTTTGCCGGCCGAGGTCACGTACGTCCCGGACTCCTTGGTTCTGACCTCAACACCGGACGCAGCGGTGTCCGTCCCAGCCCCTCTGCCCGACGATGGTTCGGGGGTCGGATCATACGACCCGGTCAGCCGGACGCTGTGCGTCAACCTGGGCCGCGGGGCGTCAGCTGAAAGCGGTGGCACGATCAACGTCGGCGACTACACCGGCTACCAGTTCAAAGCCCAAATCAATGAACAAGGCACAGATAACTTCAGCCACCAGGCCGAGTTGCGCTACCGCAACGACAACGACCAGCCCGCCGTCTACGTCTCACAACCGTTCGAGGTCGATCCCGATCTGGCGGATCTGGTCATTGGCCAGGGTGTCGCCCCGGAAGCGGTGGTACCTGGCCAGAAAGCCACCCTGACCCTGGAGGTGACCAACACTGGACCCGAGGAATGGGCTGATGAGGTGGTCGTGACCGACACTCTGCCGGCCGAGTTCGCCCTGACCAACGTGACCGGAAGTAACCAATCCAGCGGCGACATCAACTGTGACCGCAGCGCCACCAAAGACGCCGTTTACTGTCAGTTTGAATACTTGGATCGAGGCCAGACCGCCACGGTGACGATCACCGGCACGATCGCGGCCGACACCTCAGCCGAGGTGTTGACGAACGTCGCCAACGTGGCATTACCCGACTCGAGTCTGTCTTACCCGTCTGACCCCAACTTGACGAATAACACGTCAACCGCCCTCATCCCCGTGGCCCAGCCCAGCGACCCGGATGTCACGCCGACTTCGGCTTCGTCGGCTTCTTCGGCGTCGTCCAGCGCCAATTCAACGGCTGTGCCAACGCTGACGGCCGGGACCGGCGTTGAACCCGCCCCGATGGTAGCGACCACGGCCACCTCGGCTGACCAGACGGACGTCGCGTCAACTCAACCGAACGACCTGACTGGATCAGGACCCCAACCCAGTGACAGCT
>JAISGZ010000241.1 GCA_031262845.1 Propionibacteriaceae bacterium
GCCGTTGCGGTCCAAGGTGGCGCCGATCAGGCTGCCGTCGGTGAAGGCCACTGCGGCCGGTCCGTCCCACGGTTCCATGAGGGCGGCGTGGTAGCGGTAGAAGGCCCTGAGGTCGGGGGCGATGTCGTCGTTCATCTGCCAGGCCTCGGGAATCATCATCCGGATGGCGTGCGGCAGTGAGCGACCGCCCAGCGCCAGTAGTTCGAGGACTTCGTCGAAACTAGCCGAGTCCGAACCGCCGGGCGTACAAATCGGGAACAGCCGTTCGACGTCACCGGGAATCAGATCGGTCGCCAATTGGGCTTCCCGGGCCCGCATCCAGTTGCGGTTGCCTTTGACCGTGTTGATCTCACCGTTGTGGGCCATCATCCGGTACGGGTGAGCCAGCGACCAGCTGGGGAAGGTGTTGGTCGAGAAGCGCGAATGGACCAGGCCCAGGGCGCTCGTGAAATCCGGATGGTGGAGGTCGGGGAAAAAGGTATCGAGCTGAGTGGTCGTCAACATGCCCTTGTAAACCAGTGTCCGGCTGGAGAAGGACGGGAAATAGACGCCGGCCTCTCGTTCCGCTCGCCGCCGCAGTGGGTAAACCAAACGGTCGAGATCAATGCCAGATTGGTCCTTGTAGGCCCGCACGATAACTTGTTCGAAGTGCGGCATAACACCTAGTGAGATCGGCGACAAACCGGACGGATCAATCGGCACCGTGCGCCAGCCCAGAACGTGCAAGCCCTCTTCGGCGGCCAGTTCCGTGATCTTGGCCCGGGCTTCGTCTTGAGCCTGACGGTCTGTCGGCAAAAACACCTGACCAACGGCGTAGTGGCCAACCGGTGGCAGTTCAAAGTCGGTCATCTGACGCAGGAAATGGTCGGGAATCTGGACCATGATCCCGGCCCCGTCACCAGCGTTCGGATCAGCCCCGGTGGCCCCCCGGTGGTCAAGGTTGGCCAATACGGTCAGGGCCTGTTCGACAATTTCATGCCGCGCGATGCCATCCAGCCGCGTCACGAAACCGACGCCGCACGAGTCGTGTTCGAACTCGGGCGAATACAACCCTTGAGGCTGATGCCCCATCGGGCTCCCGTGCCTGGTCACACCCATGCCAGTCTGCCTTTCCGCTGCTGATGAAAACTGTCCCGATCAGGCCAACGGCCGACCCCAAGACACACTCGACGGGCCACTCTACCGGTCAGCGTCAATGACTGCACTGTCTTGGTGTTTCCCGGACGTCCCCCCGGTGGTCTCGACGGGTGGTCATCACTGTTTTCGATGACGGTGGTGCCGCCCTAATGTGTATGTCAGATTATACTGTTTTGTATCTATTTCTGATACAAAGGCGGTCGTCATGACTAGAGCTATCTCACCTGGCCTGGCTGGCGTGCTGGAACAGCTTGAACTGGACCGGCCAGAACTTGTCACGACCAACATGCTCGCTGATCTGCTTCAGGCTCAAGGTATCGGCACTGCTCCGCGTGTGGTCGCGGCCCGACTGAGAGAACGCGGCTGGCTTCTACCCACCCCTCAACGGGGTGTGTGGGAGTTCGCCCCGGCGGAAGTCGCTGGACCTTACTCGCGGCATGACCCGGTGATGCCGCTGCTGGCCTACCTGACCCGCCATCCCAACGCCGAGTGTGCCCTGACGTTCCAAGCTGCCGCGTGGGCCCGGCAACGCGCCGACCGGGCACCTACCCGTCTCGAAGTTGCCGTTGGCTCATCGCGTGTTGCCGCCACATTGCCCAGCCAACTTGACCCGAGTGTGTTCACACCGGCGCTGGAACCAGAAATGATCAGGCAAGTTCCCGTTCTGGCCGCAGAATCAGTGCTGATCAACATGACCACCAAACCTTCAGATGTTCGGTCGTGGGAATCGGCCCGTGAATGGCTGCCCGAACTGGCAGCAGAGCTGCGCTTGAGCGAGCTGCAACAAGAACTCGCCCACCGTCCCAAAACCGTTACCGCAAGGACTGGCTATCTGCTATCCGCGATGCGCCCCGATCTGGCCGAAGCGTTAACTGTTTCGGCACCGGCGACTGTAACCTGGTTTGGACCTCGTGAACACGTGCGGCGGCGCGACCGGACGTGGATGATCGTAGACACCTTATTGCCGTTCGACCCGAAAACCCTGGAAGCCGCATCATGAGCATCACCATCAATCCCGGCCACATCGCCCGCCACACACCGCCCAGAGCCGGAGCCCAAGGCCGCGAAGCGGCAATCATCGACATCGCCCAAGACCTGTTGCTTCGCCACCTCAACGATGAAGGAATCCTGGATCGGATGGTGTTTAAAGGCGGCACGGCGCTGCGGAAGCTGTATGCGGGCACCGCCGGACGGTTCTCCCTCGACCTGGACTTCTCTGTGGCGGACATCGGCAATGACCCCGACGATGTACTGACCGAATTAATCGCAGCAATAGACGACCTGGAGATCGGGCCGTTCCGCTACGGCGTGACTGAACGGCGCGGCAAATGGACGATCACCTACCAACATCCGTTCGGCGGCGAACAGAGCCTGACCAGCAAACTCGACCTGAATCCACCGCCCTGGCTGCCACCCAACTACCGCGATTGGGTGCCGCTACCCATTCACCAGCAATACGGCAATCCACCTCTGCCGAGCATTCAGGTGACCCAGCTGACAGAGAACATCGCCGAAAAGATCGCCCGGCTCAACCGCGCCACACCCGCCCGCGACATGTATGACCTGCGCTGGATCGCACTAAATCCCAGCACCGCTGGAACCTTGGATCAACCACTCTTACGACGGCTGGCCGTGTTGAAAATGTGGGTCGATGCCCGTGGCGTCACCGCTGGAATCACTCACTGGAAACCAGGACATGAAGGATTGCCGTTCGACCCGGAACGCTGGTTGCGGGACCGCTCTCAGGGCGAGTTCGACATTCAAGACATCGGAGCCCTCGCAGTACCCATACCCACAGCAACAGAACTATCCGAAGCGCTCCAACAGCACTACAGCTTCCTCGCCGACCTAGACCACGACGAACAAGCCATAGCCCAGGTCCGCGAACAGGACCGCCCCCTGGTCTTGAAACTACTCGCCGAACTGCCCGGAGGCCGCCTCAACGACATCGGCTTGTATTGAAGCCAAAACCATGCGATAACAATATGGTTTTGCCCCGTCGGTTGAGTGCCCCGAAACTGTCGGATCAGTTGGTCATACTTGGATTCAGGTTTTATCGAAGGATCAGATATGACAGTCCAGACTGCCGCTAACGGTGGTGACCTCGTGATCTACACGACTGAGGACGGCAAGGCCAGCATCGATGTGCGACTTGACGGCGACACTGTGTGGCTCAGCCAAGCGCAAATGGTTGAGTTGTTCGAGCGCGACCTGTCCGTGATCTCTCGCCACATCTCCAACGCTCTCAAGGAAGAGGAAGTGGACGCGGAGACTTCTTTGCAAAATCTGCAAACAACTCTGACTGGCCGCCCGACTACCTTCTACAACTTGGATGTCATCATCTCGGTCGGCTACCGCGTCAAATCACTCCGCGGTGTCCAGTTCCGCCGCTGGGCAACCACCGTGCTCAAAGACCACCTAGTCAAAGGCTATTCGGTGAATCAGCGCCGGATGGAGCAATTACACCAAGCACTGGAAATCATCGCCCGCTCCAACGCACCAGAAATCGCCGGCGTCGCCAATGTGCTCAAGCTTTACGCCGATGGACTGACACTGCTTGACAATTACGACCACCGAACCGTCTCGACGCCCGCCGGTCACCCCGGCGGCTGGGCGCTGAACCTGGACGAAGCTCGCGAATTCATCACGTCCATGAGATTCGCCGAAGACTCCGACCTGTTCGGGGTGGAGAAGGACGGCTCATTCCCCAGCTCTATCGCCACCATCTATCAGACCTTTGACGGCCAAGAACTCTACCCAACCGTTGAAAGCAAAGCGGCAAACCTGTTGTATCTCGTCACCAAAAACCACTCTTTCGTCGACGGCAACAAACGCATCGCCGCCGGACTGTTCGTTCACTTCCTCGAACGCTCCGGAAGGCTGCTCCGCGAGGACGGAACCCCCATCATCGACAACGCCGCGCTAGCCGGACTGACATTAATGATCGCACTGTCAAAACCACCAGAAAAGGACATCATGTGCAACCTCGTCATGAACGCCCTCACTTGGGAGCACGAGTCCTCCACCAACAAGTAGCGTTTACGTCGTCAGGCCGCCATATGGGCTACTCAGGCTCTCCCGATCACGACACAACGGCTCACCCCACCAGGAAAACATGGCTCTCATCGACTGGAATAGGGATGCAGATAGTTCGACTGCGATGTCGTAAATTTCGTCCAGGCCTCTTCACGGCTTTTCTACCTGGTGGTGGTCAGGTTGTTTAAAGGCCGGAAAACTCGGGCGGCCAAACTTCAGGAACGCGACGTCTGAAGTCTTTCAGGTTCACTGCGACGATGACCTTGGAATCAGCCTTGCCATCAGCGTGTCTTCACGAAGCCGCCATCAAACTGATCCAGCTTGGCCGACGATTCCAGCAAATCATCCAGGGCGGCCCGTCTCTTCTCGTGTTCAGCTTTGAACTTCACCAAGTCCACGAGCCTGATCCGCCGATGACTGTTGGGCCGCTCATAAGGAACCTCACCCAAATCAAGTATCCGAATCATCGTCGGCCTGGACACCCCGAGAAAATCAGCCGCCTCCTGAGTGGTCACGAAGCTGTCCTTCGTGCCAATCACCAGGTCCTCACCACCCGACAACGCCTTAATCGCAGCCTCGAACGCCTCACTAACCTCGGCCGGGACTTCCACGGTCTTACCGCTGCTGGTTACCACCGATGACACCCGCTCATCAGCAACACTGTCAGCCACCTCGGAAAGCCGCTCAGCATGTTTCGGAGAGATCATTACTGTCATGGTCACAGTCTAATTCGCACAAATCGCAAGAACAAGGCCATCGTCCCTTGAGTACATGCCAAATCGCCAAATGGCCGAACATCACAGATTTTGTCACGTTACGTCAGTTACAGATGATGAGTGCAGAAGAATCTCCGTGGTTTGAATCTAGCTGCCTCTCGGAAGACACGGCAACGATCTCGTCACAGCGATTCACTGGCAGTACGTATAAGAAGCATGAACTCATAAACCGGTTGACTCGAAGGCTACGAATCCGGCGGTAATAGAGCAGACTGCCATGGTTTGTCCCATGCCGCATTTAGGTGCCGTAAGCGCGGGAGATCACAATCTGCGAAGAATTTCGATACCTCCAGCACATACAAGTTCAAGTTGAAATTCACAACGTTGAAAGTTGAAAATCGAAACATCCTGACGTATCTCTTGACTCAAGGTACCGTCAGTCCAACACGCCGATGGCGAAAATCATCGACATGACTTTATCGCTGAAATACTGTCTAAGTGAATCTCAATGACTTACTACAGGTAATGGATCATGCTGCGGCAAATCTTTCAAAGCTTCAAGCTATATGGGATCGCGCGGCCCCTATGATCCCGTCGAGCCCTCAGAGAGGTACGAATCGGGAGTATGAGGATCTGCGTAGGGAATGGATTCCTCTGCTCGCTGGGCTGCCTCCTATTGACGGATTCACAGTCACTGAGGAACTGCCAGACATTGATGAGGCTGGGCAGTCCTT
>JAISGZ010000041.1 GCA_031262845.1 Propionibacteriaceae bacterium
CTGGTTCCTCCAGCCAGCGAGTATTCAACGACTCACGACCATGGGGTCAGCCACAACGGATTATCCCCACACTGCTCGCCGACGCTGGCCTCAATGGTTCAGTTCACTCAGGTTGGGTCGCTGGACTGTATAGCCGCCGCCAAACGGGCGAAATCTGTGATCGCGAGTGTTTCGCCGCGGGCCGTCGGGTCGATCTCAGCCACCCCGAACGCCGCCTGCAGCCGGTCCGCCGGATAGTGGCCGGACAAGGCTGAACGCAGCATTTTGCGGCGTTGTCCGAAGGCCAAGTCGATCAGAGCGAAGACCTCAGCCCGGCTGGCCGTAGTGACGGGCGGGTCCCGCCGGATCAGCCGAACGAGACCGGATTCCACGCGTGGCTGAGGCCAAAACACCGTCGCCGGCACCAGACCGGCAAAGTTGGCCTCGGCGTACCAGGCCAATTTGGCCGACGGCACCCCGTAAATCTTGCCGCCGGGGCTGGCCACCAGCCGGTCGGCCACTTCCCGTTGGACCATGACGACGCCACCGGTCAAGCTGGGGAAGATCGCCAGGCAATGGAGAAGTACGGGCACCGCGACGTTGTAGGGCAGGTTAGCGACTAATAAATCGGGATCGGTCGAGTTCACAGAAGCGTCGGTCGGATCGGTCGACTCCTGAGAAACCCCAGTCGGGTCAGCCGACTCCACAGGAGTCGGTGTTGGGTCGTTCGTCCGAGGCCGTCCCAACTCGAGGTTGGGATGAGTCGGCCCGCCAGCCGTCTCACGGGTTTCAGCACCGGCCGCCGGCGACGTCTGGTCCCCCACCGCAGCCCGCAGTTGATCGGCCGTCAGGGTCAAGGCGTCGGCCGTGACAACCGTCAACCGCCCAGCCGCTGCCGGTTGTCGCTCAAGCATTGTCCGCGGTAGCCGCCGCGCCAGGCTGGCTTCGATTTCGACCGCCTGAACGCTGGCTCCGGCGGCCAACAAACCCGCCGTCAAGGAACCCAGGCCGGGACCGATTTCCAGCACCGTGGAATCCGCTCCAACCTGAGCCAGCTGAACGATCCGACGAACCTGGTTGGCGTCGATCAGGAAGTTTTGACCGCGTTGTTTGGACGGCCGCAAATCGAGTTCGGCCGCCAACCGTCGGATCGTCGACGGATCGAGATAACCGTCAGCCACGGGCGTCCCTCGTTCCCCGTTCAAATTGACGGATTCGCGGCACCCGCTGGGTCGCCCAGCCGACTAGTGCTCTGTCGCTTCTTAAAGAACGTGTCATTCGTGGTGACCGTTGAGGTGGCCAGTCGACTGACTCAAGCTGAGTCCTTGTCTTCACCACGCCCGTAACCGGCCCGAGTGGCCGCTTCACGCTTGACTAGCCCGGGAACCGGCCGGGACAAGAACGTCGTCACCCCACGGGCCGCCGAAAGCGGCCTCGGCGTTGGCCTGTAATTGCCGACAGGTCCGGTCGAGTTCCCACCCCAACTGCTCGGCCATGAACCGGACCGTGTGGGGAATCAGATAACTGGCGTTGGTCTTCCCCCGCTCCGGTGCCGGCGTCAAGAACGGGGCATCGGTTTCAACGAGCATCCGCTCGGCCGGCGTCACGGCCAGCGCCTGACGTAAGGACTCATTGTTCTTGAATGTCACGGTGCCAGGAAAGCTCAGCCAGTAGCCTCGCTCCAGACAACGCCGGGCGAAATCGGCGTCGCCGGAGAAACAGTGCATGACCACACGGGCTGGCGTGGCCGAACCGGACAGGACGTCGAGCACGTCGTCGTGAGCGTCACGATCGTGGATGACCAAGGTTAAATCGTGGGCCGCCGCCAGTTCGATGTGGGCGGCGAAGGCGTCCTTTTGACGTGCCTGGTCGGCCGGGTCGGTCGTCCGGTAATAATCGAGCCCGGTCTCGCCGATCCCCCGGACGTGATCGCCCGCTTGAGCCAGCCGCTCAATCGTCGCCAAACCCTGTTCGACTCGCTCCGGATAGCGCCCGACCTCGTTCGGATGGAGCGCCACATTGGCCACCACCGACGGCTGGGCGGCCGCGAATTGTTCGGCCCAGATTGAACTCGCCTCATCACAACCGACCTGAACCAAGCGCGTCACGCCGACCGCAGCGGCCGCCGCCACCACCTGTTCGACGGTCAACCCGGATCGTTCGGTCACCATGTCGAGGTGGGTGTGGGCATCAGTCACGGGGCTGGGCAAGGCCTGCGGCAAGGGCGGGAGTTTGAGAGCCGCCAACTGCGGCCTCAGTTCGTTCAGATCAATCGTCACGGGCCTCAGTCTTCCACGTCGGTCCAACCCGTGCCCGGTCGTGCCCAGAGCTACCGACCGCTGCTGCGGTGACCTACGTTTCCCGACCATCCAACACTCCAACCATCGAAGTGTTGCAACAACTTGTAGAGCCCACCGTCACCAATCGAGGCGACCTTGAATTAGTCCCCAACTGATGAGTCCTTAACTAGCGGCCTTGTCCTTGACCAAGGCGGCGTACAGCTGACGCCGGTCAACCCCGGATTGAGCCGCCACTCGGGCAGCCGCGGCCGTCGGTTTAAGACCGTCCGCCACCAGCGCCTGAGCTTGAGTGACCAAGTCGGCCCAACGCTGATCCGACTCCTGATCAGCCCCCACCGACCATTCACCGGCCGCCGGCACCCCAGCCACCACCAAGGTCACCTCACCCCTCACGCCATCGGCCGCCCACGCCGCCACTTCGGCCACGGAGCCACGGATGACCTCTTCATGGACCTTGGTCAGTTCCCGGCACAAGGCCATCGGCCGATCCGGCCCGAAGGCCTCGGCGGCGGCGGTCAGCCAAGCCGCCACCCGGTGGGGCGCTTCGAAGAACACCATCGTCCGCTCCTCTGACCGCAGAGCGTCGAGCCGCGCCGCTCGTGGCCCGGCCTTACGGGGCAGGAAGCCTTCGAAACAAAAGCGGTCAACCGGCAATCCGGACAACACCAAAGCCGTCAACACCGCCGACGGACCGGGCACCACGGTGACCCGGATACCGGCCGCGATGGCCGCCCGAACCAACCGGAAACCCGGATCGGACACCCCCGGCATTCCAGCATCCGAGACGACCACCACGGTCTGGCCATCGGCCAAGGCCTGCAGCAGGTTGGCTTCGCGGGCCACTTCGTTGGCCTCGAAATACGACATCACGGGGGCGTCGAGTGTCAGACCCAAACGCTGACTCAGCCGTCGGAAGCGGCGAGTATCTTCGGCCGCGATCAGATCAGCCCCGCTCAGAGCCTTGATCAGCGCCGGTGACGCATCCTGTTGATCACCAATCGGAGTCGCCGCCAACACCAGTAGTCCCTCGGCCATATCCACACCTTTCCAGCGCACGGCAGCTCAGCAACCCACCGCCGACCACCGGCCATCGTCTCGTGCCTGTGGCTTCGGCTTCCCGGAATCGGTTGGCGAACCCGAGGCCGCCAGTGGCGGTGGTAGCGTGACCGACAGTAGTACCCCAACGAAGGAGTTTCGTTCGATGTCCCCCACCCCAGTCAAAGTGGCCGTGACCGGCGCGGCCGGCCAAATCGGCTATAGCTTGCTTTTCCGGATCGCCAGCGGCGCCTTACTCGGCCCCGACCAGCCGGTGGAATTGCGTCTGTTGGAAATCACCCCGGCCCTGAAAGCCCTCGAAGGCGTGGTCATGGAACTCAACGACTGCGCTTTCTCAACCCTGGCCGGAGTCGAGATCGGTGATGATCCACGACAGGTTTTCGCGGGCGCTAACGTCGCCCTCCTGGTCGGCGCCCGCCCCCGGACCGCCGGTATGGAGCGGGGCGACTTGTTGTCGGCCAACGGAGCGATTTTCACAGCCCAGGGTCGAGCCTTGAATGAGGTCGCGGCCGACGACATCCGGATCACCGTAACTGGCAACCCGGCCAACACCAACGCCCTGATCTGCCGCCGGAACGCGCCCGATATCCCGTCCGAGCGTTTCTCGGCCCTGACCCGGCTCGACCACAACCGGTCGATCTATCAAGTCGCAGCCAAACTTGGGCAACCGGTGTCCGCCGTCAAGCAGATGACGATCTGGGGCAACCACTCGTCAACTCAGTATCCCGACCTGTACCACGCTACGGTCAACGGCCAAAACGCCGCTGAGGCCGTCGATGACGAAGCCTGGATCGAGCAAGAATTCATTCCCACCGTGGCCAAGCGTGGTGCTGCCATCATCGCCGCCCGTGGCTCCAGCTCGGCCGCTTCGGCCGCCAACGCCACGATCGAACACGCCCGGGATTGGCTACTCGGTTCGGCCGCTGGTGACTGGGTCTCGATGGCCGTTTCGTCCGATGGTTCCTACGGCGTCCCCGAAGGCTTGATCTCAAGCTTCCCGGTCACGACATCCCAGGGCAACTGGAAGATCGTCCAAGGTCTCGATCTCAATGAATTCTCACGAGCCAAGATCGACGCTTCGGTGGCCGAATTGGCTGAGGAACGCGACGCGGTTCAGGAGTTGGGGCTGATCTGACCCCGACCTCAACGTCAACGTAGGGCCCCCACCTGGTTGAGGTGGGGGCCCTACGTTTTTGTCAGTTGCGATCAGTAGCCGGCCGATGCCGCGATCACGACAAAGATGACGAACAGAAGGATTATTAAAACCCACAGAGCGATATTGACCCAGCCGAGGATGATGCCGGCCTTGGCCATACCCAAACCCTGTTCACCGGTCTGAGCGATCTGCTTCTTGGCCATGGAGCCGGTGATGATGCCGGGGATGGCGGCCACGATGGGAAGAATCGGGTAGCTGGCGATACTCAGCACCAGCGACACCACGGCCAGCGTGTTCGTCCCTTGGTTAGCCGGCGGGTAGCCATAGGCGTTGGCCGGAGCTCCGGGCTCTTGGTAGGGCGCCGGAGCTGAACCATAAGCAGGCTGCGCGTTGTAGGCGTTATAGGCCGGAGCGGCCGGAGTCTGGGCCGGCGGATAAGCCGGAGCGGCCGGAGCTGGCGGGAAAGCTGAACCCGGGGTGGGCTGGCCGGTCGGCTGTTGAGGATCATAAGGACCAGTGGTCATGAAGGAATCTCCTTAAAGTCTGAGAAGTCCGCGATGGTGACAGCCTAACGTTTAATTTCTGCTATCCACCACCGACCGGGCGAAAACGTCGCCACAGCGGTCAACCGGTCCTACCCAGACGTCACCTTGAGTGGTCAAACCCGAGCCCGGAGTGGGTGGGCTGATCGCACAGTACGGGCCAGTGATGACAGCCCCAAAGAATCAGTGTTCACGGCCCCAAGGGGATGGTGGCGATGGCGTCGACGACGATGATCGTGATTCCCAAACCGAGATATAAGGGCACGTCGACGGCTTTGCGGCGAACCGCTAACAGTCCCGGCGCCGCTAGCCACCAGCGTAAAAGTCCACCGACCACGAGGGCGCCACCGATCAGACCAACTCCGATCCGCCAGGCCGACCAGACGATCAACAACAGCCCCAGGCCGACCAGCCCGATGACGACCAACCACGGCCATTGCCGCCGGACTGCCCCCCGAAAACCGGGACGTTCGGCTGGGGGTACGACCGTTGAACTCACCTTGACTCGCTCGCCGCCGGGAGGCTTAAGCCTGCTCGAATGACCAGGCGTCAGCCGACGGCTGATCGAGCCTGGCACCCCACGACTGGGTCTGCCCCTGCGGCGACAGGGGCGAGGCCACACTCGGCTCGGACATCGTGGCCGTGACCATGGCGGCCCGCAAAGCCACGATGTGATCGTGGAGTTCGGTTTCGATACGGCGGCGAATCGGACGCTCAATAGCCGCCCGCTGGCTGTCGTCGGCGACTTCCCCGGACGGTAATTTGGCTTGGAAACGCGCCACCGCCACCTCGGTTTCGCGGATGATCCGCTGCTCGGCGGCGGCCACCAGGGCGCTAACCGCGGCGTCGGCTGCCCGGGCGGCTTGTTGGCCGGCGAAATCGGCCACCGCCGATTCGACCAGCGACCGGGCTTGTTCGACGGCCAATCGATCGGCTTGGGGCACGTGTTCCGACAGCAGGTCGAGGTCGAACAAGGTCACCGCCGGCAGATCAGCCACCGCCGGGTCGATGTCACGGCGTAAGGCCAGGTCGATCATGACCAGTGGCCGGCCGCTTCGATCGGTCGCCACGACGGCCGGTTCGACCTGAGCCCGCTCGACCACACAGCCTGAGCCGGAGCCGGAACAGGCCACGACGACATCGGCCCGCGCTACCACCGCCCCCAACTCGGCCGTCGAGGCCGTTATCGGCGTGACATCGTGACTGGCGGCGAAGGTGGCGGCCCGGCCGGAAGCCGAATAGACCTCGATCTGGGTCACGCCACGACGGCGTAAGGCGGCCACGGTGGCGCCGGCGTAGGCGCCCGTGCCAATCAGCAGGGTCTGAAGCTGGGACCAATCGGCGGCGCCCCCTGGGGTTCGACCAGTGGCGGCTGACCAGACTGGTTCGGCCAGGTCCAAGCCGACATCGACCAAGGAGCGGCCGGTGGCGCTGACGTCGGTTTGCGACACCACCCGTTTGGCGATCCGGGCGGCGGCTTGGAAGAGTTGTTCCAAACCCTTCGAGGTCGTACCGGCCGAGCGGGCTTGGGCCAGAGAACGCTTGATCTGACCGGCGATCTCGCGCTCACCGATGACCATCGAGTCGAGACCGGCGGTAACCCGGAACAGATGGCGACTGGCTTCGGCCTCGACATAGGGTCGGAAAGTCGATCTGGCTAGGTCCTGTGAGACCGCGGAAGTTTGGGCGACCAATTCGGCCAAGTGTTCGCGCACATGTTCAATCGTGTCGGGGCCGGCTTCCCCTTCGGCCTCGATATAAACCTCATAACGGTTGCAGGTGGCGACAACGACGACCCCCCGGACAGGGGCTCGAGCCGCGATCAGACGACCGAGTTGACCCGCACCGCTGCTGAGACGCTCTAAGGTGTCGAGGTCAACGTCGTGATGTGACGCTGTCAAAGAAATGATGGACATGAGACTTTCACTCTAGACGACGTCTAACATTTTGTCTCGGATATGCAGAATCGGAAACACCATGAGTGAACCTATGGCAACTTCATTGCCGAACCACCATCCGCTGGTTAACGGCCAGACCACGGCAGCCCCTCTGATCGAGGCCTTGCGCGGCCGACGACCGTCCCAGTTACCAGTCTGGTTCATGCGTCAAGCCGGCCGCTCGTTGCCGGAATATCGCCAAGCCCGCCAGGGCACGACGATGCTGGAAGCCTGCCTTGAGCCGACTTTGGCGGCCGAGCTGACACTCCAGCCGGTCCGCCGTCACGACGTTGACGCGGCGATTTTCTTCTCCGACATCGTCGTGCCACTGAAGCTGGCCGGAGTCGGGGTCGAGATCAAACCCGGGGTCGGTCCGGTCATGGACCAGCCCTATCGAACCGCTCGCGACATCGCCCGATTGACCGAACAATCGTTGACGGCCGCCGCGCTGGCGCCGATTTTTGAGGCCGTGACCCAGGTGGTGGCTGAGCTGTCGCCGAACGGCCGGCCGCTGATCGGGTTTGGCGGCGCGCCCTTCACAGTGGCGGCCTATCTGGTCGAGGGCGGACCGTCGCGCGATCATCTGGCGGCCCGGCGGCTCATGCACACCGATCCGGCCAGTTGGCGTCGGCTGCTCGATTGGACGGCCGATCTGACGGCCCAATTCCTCGTCACCCAGGTAGTCGCCGGGGCCTCGGCGGTCCAGCTCTTCGATTCCTGGGCCGGTTCCCTGAGCCAAACCGATTACCACCTAGCCGTGGCCCCGGCCTCAGCCCGAGCTTTGGCGCCGGTGGCCCAGCTGCGGCCGGCTGGAGTTACGCCGGACGCTGGTGGTCCTGGTCGGTCGGTCTCGACGCCGGACCCGGTTAAGACCTCCGAGGTGGCCGTGCCGGTGATTCATTTCGCGGTTGGTGCCGGCCATCTGCTGACCGCACTGCACCAGGTCGAAGTCGAGGCCGGCGTGGTTTATCCGACAGTCGGGGTGGATTACCGAATGCCGCTCGACCAGGCCATCGCTCAACTTGGACCCGGCGTCGCCGTCCAGGGCAATATCGACCCCGCCCGGCTCGACACGCCCTGGCCCTTACTCGAAGCCCATGTCCGTGATGTCGTCCGGCGCGGTGGCGCTTTGGCCGCCGGTCAGCCGGTCGGCCACGTCGTCAACCTCGGCCACGGTGTCCCGCCCGACACCGACCCGGAAGTTCTGACCCGCCTGACCGCTCTCGTCCATCAGCTCGAAGCCGCTGGCGATCCGGCCCTTGAGGCCGCCTCATGACAGCGCCGGACAAGCTGCGGCTGGGAACCCGGGCCAGTGCTCTGGCGCTCGCCCAGTCGGGTCTGATCGCCCGTCAGGTGGAGGCCTTGACCGGTCAGCCGGTCGAGTTGGTGACGATCCACAGTCACGGTGATCAGGACCAGGTCACGCCACTTCATCAGATGGGTGGCACCGGGGTTTTCACGACCGCCGTCCGCCAGGCCTTGCTCGACCGGCAGTGTGACCTGGTCGTCCATTCGCTCAAGGACCTGCCGACCGAACCAGTAGCCGGGTTGGCTTTGGCAACTCCCGTGCGGGCGGAACCGTGGGATGCGCTCTGCGGTCCGCCTGGCACCCGGCTCGACCGGCTGCCACCGGGCGCCAAGGTTGGCACGGGCTCGCCTCGGCGGAGCGCCCAGTTGCGGCTGCTGAGGCCGGACCTTGAGTTGGTGCCGCTGCGAGGCAACGTCGACACCCGGTTGGGCCGCGTTTTTAACACTCCGGCCAGCCTTGATGCCGTGGTTTTGGCCCAGGCCGGATTGCAGCGCCTCGACCGGGCCGACCGCATCAGCCAGGTGTTCCAAGCCGACGAGCTATTACCGGCCGCCGGGCAAGGGGCTTTGGCCATCGAAGCCCGGGCCGACGAGGTTGAGGGCAGCGGCCCACTGGCCGCGGTCTGGGCCGGTTTACACGATCCCGCCACTGGTTGGGCGATCGCCGCCGAACGGGCCGTCTTGCGCCACTTGGCGGCCGGCTGTTCAGCGCCGGTCGGAGTTCTGGCCCAACTCGACGGACAGCGCCTAGTGGTCGAGGCCTGTGTCGCCTGGCCCGATGGTTTACGGGTGGTACGGCAACAACGATCAGCCGAGTTGGTGGTTGACGAAGCCGGCCAGGTCGTCGATCAGTCGGGCCCCTTAGCGCTCGCGGAAGCCCTCGGCCGGTCGCTGGCCGACGATCTGATCAGCGTCGGCGGCCCAGCCTTACAGCAGTTGATGACCGATTGAAATGACGTTGATATGACGGCTCTCTCAATACGACGGCCCCTGATTTGACATGACGGACCCTTTGGCTGGTTTCAGCGTTCTCATCGCCCGGACACCGGACCGGGCAGCCGATCTACGCTCCCAGCTCCAAGCCCTGGGCGCCACGGTCACGGTCGCCCCGGTGACGACCACGCTGTCAGCCAGCGATCCGAACCGGCTCGACGCCGTCGTCCGCCAGATCTGGGCCGGGTA
>JAISGZ010000244.1 GCA_031262845.1 Propionibacteriaceae bacterium
GTGGAAGCCGACCGGGGAGTGTCCTTGACCGTCCAGTTGACAGTGTCGATCGAGGGCTATCAATCGGTCAGTAAGACCTCGGCTGCAGTTGTGGTCAGCCAGGGTGTGGTCACGATCAGCAACCTCGCGATCGAGGGTACGGCCGAGGTCGGTCAAACCCTTCACGTCAACGCTTTCAGCTACTCACCGGCCGGTGCGACCTTGACTTTCCAGTGGCTGCGTAACGGGCAACCGATTCCGGGCGCTACCGGTCAGGCCTACACCGTGGTCGAAGCGGACGTCAATCAGGCCCTGTCGTTCCTGGTCACCGGGACCGCTTCAGGTTTCGAGACGGCTCAGGTCGAGAGCCCGTTCGTCATGCCTGGCTTTGACTTGGCCGAACTGCTACGGCCGATCCTCTTAATCTTGCAGACTTGGTTCGCCGACTTGTTGGACCTGATCGACGACTGGGGTAAGTGGCTCTGAGAAACCCGACAGGCACGACAGAGGAATCACAGAACACTAGTTCCGAGCCCTAACTCGGGCGGTCGGACAGCGGCCGATCAGTCGATAGCATGACCTTGTATCTGACTGGTTCAAGGAGATCTCATGGTTGACCGTATTCCGATTCGTCGCGCCCTCATCAGCGTCTATGACAAAACTGGCCTCGAAGACCTGGGCCGGGCCCTGGCGGCGGCGGATGTGGCGATCGTGTCGACCGGATCGACCGCGGAACGGCTGCGTCAGGCCGGTTGCCCGGTGACCGAAGTGGCCGATTTGACGGGTTTCCCGGAATGCCTCGATGGTCGTGTCAAAACCCTCCACCCCAAGGTTCACGCCGGCATTCTGGCCGATCGCCGCTTGTCGAATCACGTTGACCAGTTAGCTCAGTTGGGGGTCGAACCCTTCGACGTTGTGGTGTCGAACCTCTATCCCTTTGCCGCCACCGTGGCCAGCGGTGGCACGGTCGATCAGTGCATCGAGCAAATTGATATCGGCGGACCGTCGATGGTGCGGGCAGCGGCCAAGAACCACCCGAGCGTGGCGATTGTCACCGCGCCCGATCAGTACGAGGGACTCAAACTGGCTCTGACTAGCGGCGGCTACACGCTGGCCGAGCGGCAGGCGCTGGCCAAGCAAGCTTTCATTCACACGGCCAACTACGACCTCGAAGTGGCGACCTGGATGACCGAGACGGCCTTCCCCGAGGACACGACTTGGCCGGAGTGGCTCGGCCGGTCGTGGAACCGGGCCAGTGAATTGCGCTACGGCGAGAACTCTCACCAAGCCGCCGCGCTCTACGTCGACAGTGGCTCAGCCGGTTTGGCGCACGCCCGCCAACTGCACGGCAAGGCCATGAGCTACAACAACTACACCGACGCCGACGCTGCCTACCGGGCCTGTTACGACTTCGACCTGCCGGCTGTGGCCATCATCAAACACGCCAACCCCTGTGGCATCGCCATCGGCCCCGATATCGTCGAGGCCTACGCCAAAGCCCACGCCAGCGACCCGGTGTCGGCCTACGGTGGTGTCATCGCCGCCAACCGGACCGTGACCGTGGCCATGGCCGAGCGGGTCAAGCCGATCTTCACCGAGGTCATCGTGGCGCCGGACTACGAGCCTGAAGCCCTGGCCATCCTGGAGACGAAGAAGAACCTGCGGATTCTCCAGGCCGGCCCCTATCCGGCTGGCCGGTCCGAACTCAAACTCATCTCCGGCGGTCTGCTCGTCCAGCAGCCGGATCGGATCGACGCGCCCGGTGATGACCCGTCGACCTGGGAGTTGAAGGCCGGCCCGGCCGCCCCGCCTGACCAAATGACGGACTTGCTGTTCGCCTGGCGGGCGGTTCGTTCGGTCAAGTCGAATGCCATTCTGCTGGCCATCAACGGGGCCTCGGTCGGTGTCGGTATGGGCCAGGTCAACCGCGTCGACTCGTGTTTGCTGGCGGTTGACCGGGCAGGTGACCGGGCCCCCGGTTCGGTGGCCGCTTCGGACGCTTTCTTCCCCTTCGCCGACGGCCCCAACATCCTCATCAACGGTGGTGTCACGGCGATCGTCGAACCCGGTGGTTCGATTCGTGACGATGAGACCATCGCGGCTTGCCAGGAGGCTGGTGTCAGCCTGTATTTCACGGGCACGCGGCACTTCTTCCACTAACGACACAGGGCACTGATGAGTTGAGCGGTGTGACAGTCAACACATGTCCGTGACAGTGAACAGATGACAGTAAGGAATTTGAGGATGACAGCTGCGGCGATTGACGGTAAGGCGACGGCGGCCGCGATTCGGGCCGAATTGAAGGACCGGGTGGCGGCTTTGCGTGATCAGGGTATGACGCCGGGTTTGGGGACGCTGCTGGTCGGTGACGATCCGGCTTCACGTTCCTACGTGGCCGGGAAGCACCGCGATTGTGCCGAGATCGGGCTGGAGTCGATCCGGGTCGATCTGCCGGCCGATGCCACGGCTGACCAGGTCGAGCGAGCGATCGCCGATCTCAACGCCGATCCGGGCTGTACTGGGTTTATCGTTCAGCTGCCATTGCCGGCTCATCTCAGTGACAACTGGGCCTTGGAAATGGTCGATCCGGACAAGGACGCAGATGGTCTCCATCCGGTCAACTTGGGCCGCCTAGTGCTCGGGGTTGAAGCTCCTTTGCCTTGTACCCCACGGGGTATCTTGGCGCTGTTGCGGCGCTACGACGTGCCGCTGGCCGGAGCTGAAGTCTGTGTCATCGGCCGGGGGACAACTGTTGGCCGACCGCTTGGCCTCTTGCTGACCCGTCGGTCCGAAAACGCCACCGTCACGCTCTGCCACACCGGCACCCGTGACCTGGCGGCTCACACCCGGCGGGCCGACATCGTCGTGGCGGCCATCGGCGTGCCCGAATTCGTCACCGCCGACATGGTCAAACCTGGTGCTGTCGTCATCGGCGCCGGTATCAGCCGGACCGCCGCCGGTCTGGTCGGCGATGTGGCGCCCGATGTCTGGGACGTCGCCTCGCTGGTCGCCCCGACACCAGGCGGGGTCGGGCCGATGACCCGGGCCATGCTGCTGGTCAACGTCGTCGAACGGGCCGAAGCCCTGGTCGCCGGTCGCGCCTAGAACCTTGTTGGTCGACACACCAAGTCGCTTCTGACTTGTGATGCCTCGGAATTGTGGCGGCGGTCCTGTTTGAACACCTTGGTGACGGTTGGTCGTCAGTGGGCGGTCCAAAATTCCTAGTCAAAATGGTTAGCTTCCTCGGCGTGTCGGAACCATTTGGGCTTGAAATTTGGATGCTCCTCATGAGAATGCAGGGTCAGTTGATCGGTGGCGACGCTCACCCGCTGGAGGTTTTTCTCACAGGCGAAGCCTCGCTGTGGTGAATGACAGATCAAGCTTGATCTCGCGCTGATCAGGCGGCATGAAACCCATAATTCTTCAGTTCAAGTCGTT